>CAXTVL010000121.1:1237-7135 GCA_964247515.1 uncultured Acetobacteraceae bacterium
GGCGCGAGCTCTTCGTCGGGTCGACTGTGGTCGGTCTCGGCGTCGAGCAGGGCGCGGAACAGCGAGCGATCGGTGTCGGCGGCGGCGAACGCCGCGCGCTGCATGGCGCCCAGCAGCACGGCACCCAGCACGCGCCGCCGCGCCCGCCCGCGCAGCCCCGGATCGAGCTCGATCGAGACCGGCGGCAGCACTGTGAGCGACAGGCGGGGGAACGGCCGGCGCCGCACGCGGCGGTCCATCAGCGCCAGGCGGGTGTATTGCAGGCCGTCGATCTGGATCGGCACGAGCAGCGCGTCCGCCTTGTCGGCCACCATGCCGGCCCCCTCGTAGACCTTCATCAGCGTGCCGGTCCGGGTCAGGCGGCCTTCCGGGAACACGACCAAATGGTCGCCGCCCCTGACCGCCTTGACCATGGACTTGGCGCTGAACGGGTTCGCGGACTCGATCGGGAAGCTGCGCACCACGGCCAGGAACGGCTGCGCCCACCAGCGGCGCGTGGTGTGGACGTTGACCGCGAACACCGGGCGCCCCGGCAGGAACGCCGCCAGCAGGCAGCCGTCGCCATAGCTCAGATGGTTGGCGACGTAGACCACCCGCCTGGCGGGATCGGGCAGGTTCTCCAGGCCGGCCACGTCGACGCCGTTGACCGCCCGGAAATACCAGCGCATCGCCGCCCGCAGCGCCTCCTGCGGCAGCAGGCGCACGGTCCAGCCCGCCACGACGAGGTTCGCCAGCGCGGTCGCCGAGAGCACCGTCGCGGGACCGACCCCGGCCAGCGCCAGCAGGGCCGTCAGCGTCGCGGCGCCGACCATCGCCGCCGCGTTGACGACGTTGTTGGCGGCCACCATGCGCGCCCGCAGGGCGGTGGCGGAGCGCTCCTGGATGATCGCGTAGAGCGGCACCGAGTACAGGCCGCCGCAGCCGGACAGCAGCAGCAGATCCGCCAGCATGTGCCACCCGGCCACGCTGGAGAGGATCGCGTCGACGCTTGCGAGCCCGTGCGCGCGGCCGGCCACGTGGGCGAAGTCCCAGATGAACGCCGACAAGCCGAGCGCCGCGAGCGGCACGTGGCGCGCCGTGACCTCGCCCCGCAGCAGGCGGGCGCACAGCAGCGAGCCGGCGCCCACGCCCACCGAGAAGCACGCCAGCATCAGCGTCACCACCGGCGCGTCGGCGCCGAGGCCGACACGCACCAGGATCGGCAGTTCGGCCAGCAGCGTGGCGCCCACCACCCAGAACCAGCTCAGCGCCAGCAGGCAGCGCCAGACCGGCCGGCTGGCCCGCGCCATCCGCAACAGGGCCCCGGTCTCGCGCGCCAGGTTGCGTCCGATCCGCAACCCCGGCGCCCCGGGTGCCGCCGCGGGGATCGCCCACGCCGCGGCGAGGCCCGCCATCGCGACCGCCATGCCGGCGAGCGAGACCAGCATGGGGCCGTGCGGCCGCGCGATCAGCGCGCCGCCGGCGATGGTGCCCAGCAGGATGCCGAGGAAGGTGCCGGCCTCGACCAGCCCGTTGCCCGCGACCAGTTCGCGCCCGTCGAGATGGCTGGGCAGGATCGCGTATTTCAGCGGCCCGAAGAACGTCGCCTGCACGCCCAGGCCGAACAGCACGGCGAACAGCAGCGGCACGCTGCCGAGCAGGAAGCCGCACGCCGCCAGCGCCATCAGCGCCACCTCGGCGAGCTTCACCCACAGGATCGCGCGGCGTTTTTCGAGGCGGTCGGCGAGCTGCCCGGCGGTGGCGGAGAACAGCGCGTACGGCAGGATGAACACACCGGCGGCCGCCGCGGCCATCGCCGCCCCGCCGTGGCCGGCGCGGAACAGCACCAACACCACCAGCGCGTTCTTGAACAGATTGTCGTTGATGGCGCCGAGCGTCTGCGTCACCAGCAACGGAGCCAGGCGACGGGATCGCAGCAACACCATTACGCCACCCTGTGACCGTCGCTCCTACTACCGCTGTTCATGGGGCGTTCAAGGGCTTTCGACACGCGCGCGGCCAGCGCCACGGAAGGTTCACGGACGGCCGTGGCTGGCGCCGGTGCCGCCGAAATCGACGTTGGCCGGCGTGACGGGGAGGCCGCAGCCGCCCAGGGACGCCACGATCAAGGCGGTGGCGATCAGGGCCGCGAGCGGCGCGCGCACTCCCCCGCGCCGCTCCGTCGCGGTTCTAGCTTGTGTCGGCATCGGTGAGACTCCATCGTTCCGGCGGCAGCCGATGCCCGTCATATAAGCCGCCGGGCGCCGCTTCCCGGGTCGTTCGAGGCGGCCACGGATTAAGTTACCGCCAGGAGGCGGCAACCACCGGGATAACTGGTCGGAGGAACCGATGGCCACGCAAGCTCCGGACCCGGCGCGCATCGCGACGATGTCCGCATCGTCGCCGACACCGCGCGGCCGGCCCCGGCGCGTGGACCTGCTGACCGGCTTGGCGATGCTGCTGATGGCATGGGCGAGCGTGGCCCGGGCGCAGGATCCGGCAAGCGAGATCGGCCTGCCGGGACTGCAGCGTGACGCCGAGGCGTTCGCGGCCGAGCTGCGCCACTCGTTCCCGGCCGGCGCCACGCCGTCGCAGTTGCGCCAAGCGGGAGACACCGCAGCGGCCGCGATGCGGGACCAGGATTGGGCGCGCGCGCTCCCGGCGCTCGAGACTCTGGTGGCGGGACAGCCGCGCGGGCTCACCGCCGACTGGACGGCCTGGTACGACCTGGCACGGGCCGAGCTGGCGACCGCATCGTCCCACCCGGCGCGGGCATTGCAGGCGGCGTGGATGGCGTTCAACCGCGTCGAGGCCGACAGCGCCACTGCGGCGGACGACCAAGTGGCGACGCTGCGGGTGATGGACGCAGCCTTGCGGGCGCTCGACCAACCGACCGCCGACATCATGGTACTGCGCGCGATCGCCCGTCGGCGACCGCAGGACGCCGCGGCGCGGGCGGCGCTGGCCGGCCGCCAAGCCGAACTGGGCCTGCTGTTCGCGGGTGTCGCGACCGACGCCGAGGCGTTCCCGGCGCGCGCCTGCCTGCGCTTCCTGGGCCGCCCGTCCTCGTCGCCCGATTTCCACCCGCAGGACTGGGTGACGCTGACGCCGGCCCGTCCGGGTGCCGCCGTGACGCTGGACTCCGGCCGCCTCTGCGGCACCGGCCTGCCGGCGGGTGCCACCACGACGGTCGCGGTCCGTCACGACATGCCGGGCGACGACGGCCTGACGCTCAAGCGCGACCTCGCGGTCGCGGTCGCGGTCGCGGACCGCCAGCCGCGCCTGGTGTTCGACGGCGCGCGGCTGATCCAACCGCGCGGCGCCGCCGCGACGGTGGCGCTGGCCAGCGTCAACCTGTCGGCGGTGAAGCTCGCTCTAATTAGGATCGGCGAGCGCAACCTGCTGCACGTGATGCAGACCTACCCGCCCGGCCGCGACAGCGTCGACGCCGCCGACCTGGAGCAGAACCAGGGCCGGGTGGTCTGGCGGGGCAGCGCCGACGTGGCGGGGTTCGCCCGCAACGCCTTGAACCACACCGTGCTGCCGCTGCCGGCGGCGATGCGCGAGCCCGGCTTGTACGCGCTGGTGGCCACTCCGGGGGACGGCACCCCGTTCGCCGCGGGCGACGCTCCCAGCGCCACGCAACTCGTGCTGCGCACCGATTTGGCACCGACCGTCTGGCACGGGGCCGACGGCGACACCGTGCAGGTGCGCAGCTACGCGAGCGGCCTGCCGGTGCCGAATACCGGCATCGACCTGATCGCCGCGAACAACGAGCGGCTGGCGCAGGCCACGACCGACGCCGAGGGGGTGGCGCGCTTTGCCCAGCCGTTGCTGGCCGGCAGTGGCGGCCTGGCCCCGGCGGCGCTGCACATCGCGCTCCAGGGTGACTTCACCCGCCTCGACCTGAGCGCCCCGGATTTCGACCTGTCCGACCGCGGCGTCGCCGGTATCGCACCCCCCGGTCCGATCGACCCGTTCATCTGGACCGACCGCGGCATCTACCGGCCGGGCGAGACGGTGCAGGCGATGGCGTTGCTGCGCGACGCCGGCGGCGGCCCGTTCGACCTGCCGTTGCACCTGGTCGTCAGCCGCCCGGACGGCCGGGTGTTCCAGGACAGCGTGCCGGCACGCGCCGCCGGCCAGTCGATCCACGCCGCGTTCCGGCTCTCGCGAGGTGCCCAGACCGGCACTTGGACCGTGGCCCTCAAGGCCGATCCCAAAGGGGCCGCCCTCGCGCAACACAGCTTCCAGGTGGACGCCTTCGTGCCGCCTCGCCTGGCGGTTGGCTTCACGCGGCCGCCGGAGGCACTCGAACCTGGCGGCCGGGTCGCCCTGCCGCTCAATGTGCGCTTCCTGTACGGGACGCCCGGCGCCGGGCTCGGCGGCGCCGGCAGCGTCACGCTGACGCCGGACCCCGCGCCGTTCGACGGCTTCCGGCAATACCGCTTCGGCTTGGCCGACGAGCGTTTCACCGCGCGGCGCAGCACGCTCGACCTGCCCGTGACCGATGCCGCCGGCAACACGACGCTGCCGCTCGACCTCACGACGCTGCCGGACGTGAGCGGCGCGCTGCGCGCCACGGTCGAGGCTTCGGTCAACGACCCGGCCGGGCGCAGCGTCGCCGCCAGCGCGATCCTGCCGATCCGCCCGGTGGCGGCGCTCATCGGCATCGCCGAGGATTTCGCCGGCGGCGCGGTCGACGCCAACGCGCAAGCGTCGTTCCGGCTGGTCGCGGTGTCGCCGCGCGGCGCACGGGTCGTCATGCCGGTGCGGCTCCGCCTGGTGCGCCAGGTTCCCGATTGGCGGCTCGCCGTCAGCCACGGCCAGGCGCGCTACGAGACGGTGTGGCGCGACGAGCCGGTTGACAGCAGCGACCTGACGCTGGCGGCCGACGGCCCTCCCGCGACCTACGCCCGCACGCTGCCGTTCGGCCGCTACCGGCTGCAGGTGTTGCAGGCCTCCGGTGGCATGGCCGCGAGCTCGGTGGTCTTCGAGTCGGGCTGGGCAGTGGGCGACAACCCGGACGTGCCGGCGCGGGTCTCGGTGCGCGCCGACCGCAAGGGCTACCGCCCCGGCGAGACGGCGACGGTCCATGTCGAGGCCCCCTATCCCGGCCCGGCCACGGTGCTGGTGATGACCGACCGGGTGCGCCGGCTGATCGAGGTGCCCGACCACGGGCCGGCGTTCGACGTCGCGGTGCCGGTCGAGGCCGATTGGGGGCCAGGCGCCTATGTCGGCGTGCACCTGTTCCGTCCAGGCGACGCCCAGGCCGGGCCGGCGCGCGCCATCGGCCTGACCTGGGTGGCGCTCGACCCGACGCCGCGCACCCTGCCGCTGTCGATCGCGACCGACGCCCTGGTCCGGCCGCGCGCGACCACGGGCTTCGCGGTCCGCACCACGCCCGGCGCCTGGGTCACCCTGGCGGCGGTGGACGAGGGCATCCTGGCGCTGACCGACTTCAAGACCCCCGATCCGCTCGGCCACTATTTCGGGCAGCGCGCCCTCGGCGTCGGCATCCACGACGACTGGGCGCGGCTGCTGGCCCCCGCCGGTGTCGCCAACACGCTGCTGCGCGAAGGCGGTGGCGGCGATGCCAGCGAGGCGGCGGCCGCGCCGATCCCGCAGGTCATCGCCTCGCTGTTCGCGGGGCCGGTGCAGGCCGGGTCGGACGGGGTGGCGCAGTTCCCGCTGGCGCTGCCCGACTTCGCCGGCACGCTGCGCCTGATGGCGGTGGGCTGGGACGGCAACCGCAGCGGCAGCGCCGCCGCCCAGGTCACGGTGCGCGACCCGCTCATCGTCGAGCCGCTGCTGCCGCGTTTCCTGGCTCCCGGCGACCACGCGCAGGTGGGCGTCATGCTGCAGAACCTGGAGCTGCCGCCGGGCCAGGTCACGCTGCACCTGGCGGCGTGACCTGGC
>CAXTVL010000121.1:7145-7590 GCA_964247515.1 uncultured Acetobacteraceae bacterium
GCGGGCGGGGCCGCGGGCGCTCGGCATGGGCGCCCTGGGGCCCGCGCGGACATGGCCCCCGGGCGCGGGGGGGGTGGGGGCGCCGGACGCCGCCGCGTTCGTGCCCGGCACCTGGACGGCCACCGCCGGCTTTGGCCTCGGCGTGCGCTACGACGCGGCGGCGCTGGTGCGGGCGCTTGCCGCCTACCCGCTCGACTGCCTGGAGCAGCTCACCAGCCGCGGGTTGCCGCTGGCCATGCTGGACGATGTGCCCGACCGAGCCGGCCGGCTCGAACAGGTGACGGAGGCAGTGCTCGACCGGCAGCGGTTCGACGGCGCGTTCGGCCTGTGGTCGTCGGGCGGCGAGGCGGAGCCGTGGCTCACCGCCACCGCCACGGACTTCCTGATGCGCGCCCAGGCGGCTGGCGCCGCGGTGCCGCCGGAGGCGATCGCCGCGGCGCTGGGC
>CAXTVL010000122.1:0-7498 GCA_964247515.1 uncultured Acetobacteraceae bacterium
CGATGGTCATCTTCTCGACACCGTCCTTGGTCTTGGGCTCGACCGAGATGTCGATCACCGGCACCGGGAACGCCATCCGCTCCAGCACCACCGGGTCCTCGGACGAGGCCAGCGTGTCGCCGGTGCCGGTGTCCTTGAGGCCCACGAAGGCGGCGATGTCGCCGGCGTGGACCTCCTTGATCTCGGCTCGCTTGTCGGCGTGCATCTGGAACATGCGGCCGACCCGCTCCTTGTGCTCCTTGGTGGTGTTCTGCACCGTGTCGCCCGACTTCAGCGTGCCGGAATACACCCGCACGAAGGTCAGCGTGCCGTACTTGTCGTTGATGATCTTGAACGCGAGGCCGGAGAACGGCGCGTTGGGATCGGCCTTGATGCGGCGGCGGTCGCTGTGCTCGCCGTCCTCCTCGCCCTCCTCGGCCGCGACCGAGATGCCCGGCACGTCGATCGGCGCCGGCAGGTAGTCCAGCACCGCGTCGAGCAGCGGCTGCACGCCCTTGTTCTTGAACGCGGTGCCGCACAGCACCGGGCGGAACGCGCCGCTGATGGTGCCGGCCTTGATGCAGCGCTTCAGCGTCGCCACCGAGACGTCGCCCTTGTCGAAATACTCCTCCATCGCGGCGTCGTCGACCGACAGCGCGGTGTCGAGCAGCAACTGGCGCGCGTCGCGCGCCTTGTCGGCCAAGTCGGCCGGGATCTCCTCGTCGTGGAACTTCGCCCCCAGCTCGCCGCCTTCCCAGACCACGGCCTTCATCTCGACCAGGTCGACGATGCCCACGAACTGGTCCTCGACGCCGATCGGCAGTTGCAGCGGCAGCGCCACGATGTCGAGCTTCTCCTTCAGCGTGTCGAACGCGCGGTAGAAGTCGGCGCCCGTGCGGTCGAGCTTGTTGATGAAGATGATGCGCGGCACGTTGTAGCGGTCGGCCAGGCGCCAGTTGGTCTCGGACTGCGGCTGTACGCCCGCGACGCCCTCGATGATGAACACGGCGCCGTCGAGCACGCGCAGGCTGCGGTTCACCTCGATGTTGAAATCGATGTGGCCCGGCGTGTCGATGATGTTGATGCGGTGGTCCTTCCACTCGCACGTCACCGCCGCCGAGGTGATGGTGATGCCGCGCTCGCGCTCCTGCTCCATGTAGTCGGTCGTGGTGTTGCCGTCATGCACCTCGCCGATCCGGTGCGACACGCCGGTGTAGTACAGGATGCGCTCGGTCGTCGTGGTCTTGCCCGCGTCGATATGCGCGGTGATGCCGATGTTGCGGATCTTGTCGAGGGACGGTGTAGCCACGGCAGCCTCCATTCGGGCGGGCGCGAATCGAGGGCTCGCGCAAGGCAAAGCGGACGCGCCCAGAGGGCGGCACCCGGTCGAGGCCGGTGAAATGCCCCTGCGGCCGGCAATTTGCAAGTCATTCCAGCCTTCGCCGCCCGGCCTTCCCGCCATGGACACCGGCCCGCATCGATGGCAGGCACGCCGCATGTCCAAACTCGGCAACGTGGTCGCGGGGCGCCCGCGCATCTTTATCGCCGCCGCCGCCGGACTGGCCGCGGCACTGCTGCTGCCGGTCCCGATGTCCCGCCTAACCCGCGGCGTGCTGGCCTGGGATGTCGCCTGCTGCGTGCTCCTGGCCCTGGTCGCCGACCTGTTCACCCGCGAGCGCGACATGGCGCGCGACGCGGCGGCGCAGGAGGAGGGCGAGTGGACCGTGTTCTTCCTCACCGTGGGTGCCGTGGTCGCGAGCTTCGCCGCCATCATTGGCGAGTTCTCGGTCAGCAAGGACGTGGCCGCGTCGATCCGCGGGCTGCACGTGGCGCTGGTCGCGGTGACGCTGTTCGCCTCCTGGCTGGTCACGCACACCATCTTCGCGCTGCGCTACGCGCACGAGTATTACGGCCTGCTGCCGCAGACCCGGCAGATCGAGCGAGGCCTGGAATTCCCCGACGAGCCGGCGCCGGACTATTGGGATTTCTTCTATTTCGCGCTGGTGCTCGGGATGACGTTCCAGGTGTCCGACGTGCAGATCACCAGCCGCAAGCTGCGCCGGCTGGCGACGCTGCACGGGCTGCTCGGCTTCCTGTTCAACACGGTGATCCTGGCGCTGTCGGTCAATATCGGCGCCAGCCTGCTGTAGCCTGGCGTAGGAGGCGGTGGTCAACGCCCCATGGCGGTATTGGCGCGCGCCGCCGCCGCTTGCAGCGCAGGCTCTGGCGTCGACTGCCCGGCCAGCACCGCGTGGATGGCGTCCGCCAACGCCGCCGAGGCGGCGTCCCAGCCGGCCACGGTCGGCGTGAACCGGGCGGAGGGGAGCAGCTTGGTGAAGGCGCTCAGCCGC
The DNA here is from genome assembly GCA_964247515.1 of uncultured Acetobacteraceae bacterium. Lineage (GTDB taxonomy): Bacteria > Pseudomonadota > Alphaproteobacteria > Acetobacterales > Acetobacteraceae > CAVRQM01. Next base: position 2,331 of record CAXTVL010000122.1, read on the forward strand.
CCGTTCTTGGTGAAGTACTTGTCACGCGCCACGGCGGACGTGGACGGCAGCAGGCGCTCGGCCTTGACGAACGCGAGGCGCGGCGCGCGGGTGAACAAATAGTCCATGAAACGAAACCCGGCAGGGCCGGACAGACTGGCGTTGAACAGCACCATCTCGTCCACCTGCGCATAGGTGGCGGGCTGCGTCTCCTGCGGCACCGCCGAGATGCCGTACGCCATCCCCGGCGCGTCGCGGCTGAGCCGCTCGATCAATGTCGGCGTGCCCAGCGCCATCGCCACCTCGCCACGCACGAACATGCCCTCGACCTCGGCGGCGTCGCGCTCGGCCGGCGCCTCCTCGGTGCCGCCGCCGCTCGCCAGCGCCCGCAACTCGGCCAACGCCGCGACACCCGCCGGCGAGGCGAACGCCGCGTGTCCGTCTCGGTCGAGCAGTTCGCCGCCGCGCGACCACAGGCCGCAATACCACAGCGGCACCGCGCCGCCGGCACGCCCGGCCAGGCCCAATGCCCTGACGCCCTCCGCCCTGAGCCGCAGCGCGTCGGCGAGCAGCGCGTCCAGCGTGGCCGGGGGCGCCGCGACGCCGGCGCGCGCCAGCAGGCCGGTGTTGCTGAACAGTGCCGTGGCGGTGACGGCCACCGGCAGCCCGTACACCTTGCCGCCGATCTCGCCCGGTTGCAGGAACGTGCCGATGAACCGGCTGCGGAACTCGCCGCTCAGCAACGGGTCGAGTGGCCGCACCACGCCGTCATGCACCAAATCCGGCAGCCAATCGGTGCCGACCACGGCGATGTCCGGGCTGTTGCCCGCAATGATCCCGGAGCGCAAGGCCGGCCGCAGCCGCTCCGGGTCGAGCACGTCGAACTTCACTTCGACGCCGGGGCTGGCGGCCTCGAAATCCTCGCCGACCGACGCGAAGTAGGCGGGCGTGGCCGCACTGTAGCGTGGTGTCGCGACCCGCAACACCGAAGTCTCGGCCCAAGCGGCAGTGTTGGCGCTGGCCAGCAGCAGCGCCAGTACGGCCGCCCTCACCACGCGTCCAGCAGCTCCCGCGTCTCCTCGACCGCGACCGCCCAGATCGCCAGCATCTCGTTGTCGCTGCGCTGGGTACGACCGCCGAAATTGCCATCCTCCAGCAGGTTGCGCGCCTCGAACGGCGGCAGCGTGTGGAAATGACTGAGATCCAGCATCGGCTTGTCGCCGTCGGCCTCGGTGCCGGGCAGGCGGGTCCAGGGGAAGTTCTCCATCCAGCTCGCGTGGCTGGCGCGGGGGTCGGTGTCCTGCACCGCCGCCCAGACGCGGGGGCCGCGCCACCAGTCGTGGAAGCGGACCCGGCAGTCGGGGTTGTCCATCAGCCACTCGCTCGCCACCGAGGAGGCCGGGTGGTTGCCGCCATGGCCGTTGACGACCATCACCCGGCGGAACCCGCTGCGCTTGAGGCTGTCGAGCACGTCGCGCAGCACCGCGGCCATGGTCTCGACCCGCAGCGTCACCGTGCCGGGGAAGCCGGAGAACGACGGTGTCAGGCCGAACGGCAGCACCGGGTAGACGGGCACGCCAGACGGCTCGGCGGCGTCCACCGCCACTTTCTCCGCGAGGATCGAATCGACCGCGAGCGACAGCGTCGCGTGCTGCTCGATGCTGCCGATCGGCAGCACCGCCCGGTCGTCATGGCGCACCCAATCCACGACCATCCGCCAGTCCATGTCGGCGATACGCATGAGGCCCTCCGTGGCAGCACGGCGCGCACGCTGCCACAGATCGCGCGCAGGTCAACCGCGCGGGTGGCGTCGCCTCACCAAGCCTGGATGGCGCGCGGCAACGGCGCGATCAGCTCGCACTGGCGGCTGCCGGCCAGCAGACAATCCTCGACCCGGCTCGCGGTGCCCAGCGTGCGGACCAGGAACAGGCTCGCGACGACGAGCGCCAGCACGACGGCCATCGCCGCGAGGCTGCTCGTCTGACGGTCGCGATCAGCCTCCTCCTCGCGCGGCGAGGCGCCGAAGCCAGGGTTGCGCGTCATCCCGCCTCTCCTTCAAAGCCGAGTGTAGCGCCGTGCGTAAGCTCCTGCCACACTTGCGGATGTGAGTTCCGCCACACGTCACGTGACCGCCAGCTCGCCCGAGATGGCCGCGCTGCGCGCCCGGATCGGCCCCTGCCGCATCGGTGTCGCGCGCGAGCGCGAACCGTACGAGGCTTTGGTCCGCGCCATCGCCCACCAGCAACTCCACGGCCGCGCCGCCGAGCTGATCCTGGGACGCTTCGCGGCGCTCTACCCCGGCGTGGCCTTCCCCTCGCCCGAGCTGGTGCTGGCGACGGAGGAGGCGGCGCTGCGCGGCTGCGGCTTCTCCGGCGGCAAGGGCGCGGCGATCCGCGACATCGCCCGCCACGCCGAACGCGGCGTGGTGCCCACCCGGCGTGCCGCCGCCCGGCTCGACGACGCCACGCTGATCGAGCGTCTGTCGGCGATCCGCGGCGTCGGGCGCTGGACGGTCGAGATGCTGCTGATCTTCACCCTGGGCCGGCCGGACGTGCTGCCGGTCGACGATTTCGGGGTGCGCGAAGGCTTCCGCATCCTGCACGGATTGGGCGCGCAGCCGAAGCCGCGGGCGCTGGCCGAGCACGGCGCGATGTGGGCGCCATATCGCAGCACCGCCGCCTGGTATCTCTGGCGCGCCGCTGACGAGCACAAGACGATCAAGCAGCCGGTCTAGGCGGCGCTGCCAAACGGAGCGGCTTCGTGGTGCGTAACGGGTCAAGTGGAGGGAAGTGCGCATGGACGACGTGGCCGTCTTGCCCGCTCGGCACCGGTTGGACGTGGACGCGTATCACCGGATGGCCGAGGCCGGCAGCTCGCTACGGTCCGACCGGACGGTGAAGCTCCCGCTCTACGCCAAGGCGGGCATTGGCGAGTTCTGGCTGATCGACCTGCAGCGCCGTATCCTGACCGCGTACCGGCACCCGATCGCTGACGGATACGGCGAGAGTGCGGAGCATCGAGCGGGCGACGAACTCGCCCTCGCCTTGGCGCCCGAAATCGTGGTGCGGCTGAGGCCGATGCCGGGATGAGCGTCCGGCGGGACCGGTCGCTCGCTAGAACAGGAGTTGGAATCGCCCGGCCACCGCGTCCGCCCGGCGCGGCGACTGCCCGCCGGCCACGTCGGCATGGAGCAACTCGCCCATCAGGCGTAGCTGGTGCATCGGCCAGTAGCTCGCCACCAGCGACCAGATGCCTTGGCGGCCGCCGTCGATGCCGCCCGCGTTCAAGCTGATCTGCGAGTAGCGGACGCCAAGCTCGACCGAACCCCAATATCCGTGTCGCGGGTCGAAGCCGTGCGGCAGCTTGGGCGGCAGCCACACGCCGCTGCCCGGATCCCAGGTCCGCGGCGGGCCGGCGACCATGTACAGGGCCTGGGCGTACCAGCCACCGAACCGCGCCGCGCCGCCGCCCCGCCTGCGGTCGAACTCGATCTGGTAGGCTTCACCCTGCACCAGCAGGTTGCGCCAGGACAGCGACGCCTCCGGCCCGGCCGCGACGGCGCTGTGCACCGGGACCGGGCCGGTCGAGACCGAAGGCGCCACGGTGTCGATGCCCAGTTCCAGCGTGTTGGCCAAGGCGAGCGTCGGCCCGCGGCCGCCAGCGTTGGGCGCCTGGAACACATACTCCGCGGACGCGCCGACCTGCAGCGTCAGGGCGTCGGTCCGCACCAGCAGCACCGACCCGCGTCCCACCACCGCCCGCTGCCCGCTCGAGCCGCTCTGCCCGGTCAGGCCGGCGGTAAGCGCCACGCCCGCGAGCCAGCGGTCGCCGAAACCCGCCACCTGCGCCGCCTCGCGCCCCGAGCTCGCGGCGAGGTTGCGCGCGACGTTGACGATGGAGGCACGCTCCAGGAACGGGATGTCGCTGCCGTTCTGCACGCTCTCCTGCGAGAACTGCGGCTTGAAGATGCCGACGGAGGCCGTGATCGGCTTGAAGCCGCTGTAGCTCACCTGCGCCTCCAGGACGCGCCCGCGCCCGCCCGGGGAGTGGCCGAAATCCCAGACGAAGCCGAGCTCGACCTGCGCCGGCAGTTTCAGGTGCCCGCCAAGCTGCATCCGGCGCAGGTTCAACCCGGCCGCCTGCCCGCCGGGGGCACTTTCGGCCACCGATCCCTGGTCCACGTCGGACAGGAAATACGGCGTGAACGTCGCCCCGTCGTCAAGGCGGACGGTGAGGTCCGGCGGGATCACCGGCGCTTGCGAGGGGGCCGCCGCGCGGGCCGGAGGGCCTGGCAGCACGAGGCCTGGCAGCACGAGGCCGGCCAGGACCCACGCGGCGGCCATGGCGCGGGCGGGCGCCGGCGAGCGCACCCTCAGGCCTTCAAATATTGCCCGAGCAATTTCAGCAGACCGTCCGGATCCTCCTCGGCGATCAGGTGGCCGCAGGGCAGCGACTCGCCGGCGACCTGGACCGCCTCCTGCCGCCACAGCTTGAGGACGTCGAACAACATCCCCACGGTGCCCTTCGCGCCCCAGATCGCGAACAGCGGCTGCGTCACCTTGAGCCCGCGCTGGTTGTCCTGGTCGATCCGCTTGCGGTCGATCGTCACCTCGGCGCGGTAGTCCTCGCACACCGCATGGACGCAGGCCGGGTCGCGGTAGCAGCGCAGGTATTCCGCGAACGCCGCCGGAGCCACGGCGCCCGGGGTCTTGTTCTGCGCGTCCAGATGGGCGCGCAGATACAGCTCGGTCTGCGAATTGATCATGTCCTCGGGCAGCGGCGCCTTCTGGATATGGAAGAACCACCAGAAATACTTCGAGGCGAACTCCTCGTTGGTGCCTTTGTACATCAGGTCGCCGGGGGCGATGTCGAGCATGACGCCGCGCGTGACGGTCTCGGGGCCATACAGCATCATCGCGTGCAGCACGCGGCCGCCGCGGTCGTGGCCGACCGCCTGGAACCGCTCGTGGCCCAACGCGCGCATGACTTCCGTCATGTCCTGACCCATGGAGCGCTGCGAGTAGTTGACGTGGTCCGGTCCGCCGTTCGGCTTGCTGCTGTCGCCGTAGCCGCGCAGGTCGGGTGCCACCACCGAATACCGCTCGGCCAGGCGCGGGGCCACCTTCCACCACGCGACGTGGGTTTCCGGGTGGCCGTGGATCAGCAGGAGCGGCGGCCCCTTGCCGCCG
>CAXTVL010000123.1:0-7484 GCA_964247515.1 uncultured Acetobacteraceae bacterium
CGCTGCTGGCCCTCAGGCACAACCGCCGCACGCGGGTGCGCTTCTCGGTCAACGCCGCGGCGGCGGAGCGGCACGAGGGCGGCGCGCCGCGCATCCGCGCGCGCCTGGTCGCACTGCGCGCCATGGCCGAGGCGGGATACCCGGTCGGCCTCACGGTGGCGCCGATCCTGCGCCTGCCGGATTGGGCAGACGGTTACGACCGACTGTTCGCGGAAGTCGCGGCAGCGCTCGACGGCATCGCCGGCGTGGACCTCACCGTCGAGCTCATCACGCATCGCTTCACGCCGAAGTCGAAGGCGGTGCTGGAAGGATGGTATCCCGGCAGCCCGTTGGAGATGGACGAGGCGCAGCGGTCGCGCAAGCTGACCAAGTTCGGCTCGGTCAAATGGGTGTTCCCGAAGGAGCAGATGGCCGAGATGCGCGTGACGTTACAGGCGTCGTTGGCGAAGCGGCTGCCGATGGCGCGGATATTGTACTGGACTTGAGTTCCGCCTCGGCTCGCTGTCCCGGTTAGTTTCTACCGATGACCTTGACGCTTCATTTCTTCTCGGATGTCGAGCACCAATCTGTCCAGCCGCGCTAGCGTCTCATGCAATGTGTCGAACTTGTCTTCCAAGCGGCGCAACGCTGCGAAGACGACGCTCATTCTTTCGTCACTCACCTCAACCTCCTACCCATCTCGTTTCATCCATTCCGGCGTATGACGAAGTTCGGCGTGATGGCACGCCGCGAAATGCCCGGGCGCGTGCGCGACCAGCGCCGGGTCGTCGCTGCGGCAGACCGCCGTGGCCCGCCAGCAGCGCGGGTGGAAGCGGCAGCCGGGCGGTGGTGCCGTCGGATCGGGCGTGTCGCCTTCCAGCACCACCCGCCGCCGCGCCCGCTCGCGCGCCGGGTCGGCCAGCGGCACCGCCGACATCAGCGCTTGCGTGTACGGGTGCAACGGCCGCGCGAACAGCCGTGGCCGCGACGCCACCTCGACCACGCGGCCGAGATAGAGCACCGCGACGCGCTGGGTCGCGTGCGCCACCACCGACAGGTCGTGCGAGATGAACAGCATCGACAGCCCGCGCGCCCGTTGCAACCCGCGCAGCAGGTTGATGATCTGCGCCCGGGTCGAGACGTCGAGGGCGGAGACCGGCTCGTCGGCCACCACGAAGTCGGGGTCGGTGCTGATGGCGCGCGCGATCACCGCGCGCTGTCGCTGCCCACCGGACAGCTCGTGCGGGTAGCGCCCGGCGTGCCCGCGATCGAGGCCGCACTGTGTCAGCACCTCCGCCGAGCGTGCGGCGATGTGCGCCCGCGCGAAGCCCTGGGCCAACAGGTGCTCGTGCAGCGTCGCGGCGACAGTCATGCGCGGGTTGAGCGCCCCGGACGGGTCCTGGAACACCAGCCCACGCCGCCGCCGCAGCGCGCGCAACCGGTCGCCTCGGGCACCGGCGATGTCGGCGCCGTCGAAGCGCACGCTGCCATGCGTCGGCTCCTGCAATCCCAGCAGCGTGCGCCCGAGCGTGGACTTGCCCGAGCCGCTCTCGCCCACCAGCCCCAGCGTCTCGCCGTGTGCCACCGCCAGGTCGACGCCGTCCAGCGCCCGCAGCGTGGCCCGCCCGACCCGGTAGTGCCGCGACACGCCGATCGCCTCGACCAAGCTCATGCGGCGCGCCAGCACGCCGCCGAATGTCCGCCGGCGACCGGCAGCAGCGGCGGCTCCTCTCGGCACCGCTCGAACGCCAGCGGGCAGCGCGGGACGAACTTGCAACCCGCGTTGGGCAGGTTGGCGACGCTGCCGGGGATCACCGGCAGGTCGTCATCGAGACCGCCCACCAGCGACGGCACCGAGGCGAGCAGGCCGCGCGTATACGGGTGGGCCGGCCGCGCGAACAGCGCCTCCGTGGCCGCCTGCTCGACGATGCGGCCCGCGTACATCACCGCGACCCGGTCGGCCTGTCCGGCCACAACGCCGAGGTCGTGGGTGATGAGGACCACCGCCGTGCCGCTGTCGCGGCCGATGTCGCGGATCAGCTCCAGGATCTGCGCCTGCACGGTGACGTCGAGGGCGGTGGTCGGCTCGTCGGCCAGCAGCAGGCGTGGGCCGCAGGCGAGGGCGGCCGCGATCATCACCCGCTGGCACATGCCGCCGGACAGCTCGTGCGGGTAGGCGCGCAACCGCCGCTCCGGCGCCGCGATGCCGACGCGGCGGAACAGCGCCAGCGCCTGTTCCATGGCGGCATGGCGCGAGATGTCGCGGTGCGCGCGGATCGCCTCGGCCACCTGCTCGCCGGCGCGGATCAGCGGGTGCAGCGCCGTCATCGGGTCCTGGAAGATCATCGCGATCTCGGCCCCGCGCGCCTCGCGCATCGCCGCGTCGTCCAGCGCCAGCAGGTCGCGCCCGCCGAGCTCGGCCGCACCCGTCACCCGTGCCCCGTGCAGCAGCCGCATCAGCGCCATCGCCGTGGTGCTCTTGCCGCAGCCGCTCTCGCCGACCAAGCCCAGCGTCTCGCCCGCGTCCAGCGTGAAGCTGATGCGGTCCACCGCCAGCGTCCCGCCGAACGCCACGGTCAGCTCACGGACATCGAGCAGCGTCATCGCTGCAAGCGGGGGTCGAGCGCGTCGCGCAGGCCGTCGCCGATGAAGTTGAAGCTCGCCACCGCCAGCGTGATCGCGAGGCCGGGGAACACCGCGAGCCACGGGTCCACGGTGAAATCGCTCTGCGCGTTGGTCAGCATGTTGCCCCAGCTCGCCGCCGGCGGCTGGATGCCGTAGCCGAGGAAGCTGATGTAGCTCTCGAGCAGGATGGCGTTGGCGGTGTTGAGCGTGGCCGCGACCAGGATGGGCGCCAGCGTGTTGGGCAGGATCTGGCGCACCACGATGCGCCAGGACGGCGCCCCCGCCATCCGGGCGGCGGTGATGAAGTCGGCCGATTTCAGCGCCAGGATCTGCGCGTGGACCAGCCGCGCGATCTCCATCCAGCAGGTCAGCCCGATCATCAGCGCGATCGACACCAGGGTCGGTGTGACGAACGCGGCCACGAACAGCAGCAGGAACACGGTCGGGAAGCACAGCATCATGTCGGTCAGCCGCATCAGCACGGTGTCGAGCCAGCCGCCGTGATAGGCCGCGAACGCGCCGACCGCGAAGCCCACCACCAGCGTCACCAGCATCGCGGCGATGCCGACCGAGAGCGAGATTTGCCCCGCGAACATCAGCCGGCTCAGCACGTCGCGGCCGAGGTCGTCGGCGCCCAGCCAGTGCGCGGGGGCGAACGGTGGCGCGTAGCGGTTTGGGATGTCGATGTCGTCGGGGTCATATGGGGCGAGCCAGGCCGCCCCGGCCGAGGCCACGACCAGCACCGCGATCACGAGCACACCCAGCAGCGCCAGCCGATGCCGTGCGAACCGCCGCAGCGCGCCGATCCGTCCGCGCGCCAGCGGGCGGACCAGCGCCAGGTCAGACATGCGCCGCCCTGACGCGCGGGTCGATCAGCGCCGCCAGCAGGTCGGCGGCAAGGTTGCCCAGCACCACGATCAGGGCGCCCACCATGAGGATCGCCATCAGCACCGGGTAGTCGCGGGTGCCGAGCGAGGTCACGAACAACAGCCCCATGCCGGGCCAGCCGAACACCGTCTCCGTCACCAAGGCGCCGCCCACCAGCAGCGGCAACTGCAGGCCCAGCAGCGTCACCAGCGGCACCAGGGCGGCGCGCAGCCCATGGCCGAACAGCACCCGCCCGCCGGACAGGCCCTTGGCGCGCGCGGTGCGGATGAAGTCCTGGCCCAGTATGTCGATCATGGCGCTGCGGGTGTAGCGGCTCCACTGCGCCACCAGCACGAACGCCAGCACCAGCATCGGCAGCAGCAAGTGGCGCAAGCCGTCGAGCAGGCCGCCGCCGCCGGCACTGCCGCCGGCCGGCAGCCAGCCCAACGTCTGCGCGAATACGTAGATGCCGAGCAGGCCGAACCAGAACGTCGGCAGCGACAGCGCCAGCATCGCCGCCGCCGCCGTCGCGTAGTCGAACAGGGTGTTGCGCCGCAGTGCCGCCAGCGTGCCGATGGCGACCCCGCCCGCCAGCGCCAGCGCCATGCTGCTGCCCATCAGCTCCAGCGTCGCCGGCAGGCGGCCCAGCACCACGCGCACCACCGGCTCGCCGCCGAAGAAGCTGTAGCCCCAGCGGCCGGACGCCATGCCGGCGGCCCATTTCAGGTATTGCACCGCGAGCGGCCGGTCGAGGCCGAACTGGTGGCGGACCCGATCGATGTCCTGCGCCGTCACCGTCGGGTTCATGGTGTAGACCGCGAGCGGCCCGCCCGGTGCCAGGTGCATCAGGCCGAAGCCGATGATCGACACGCCGACCAGCAGCAGGCACGCCTGACCCAGCCGGTTCAGCGCCAGGCGGCCCATCTAGCGCGTCAGGTCGCCTGCCACTCGCCCACGTTCCACGAGTTGCAGGCGGTGTACGGGTTGGCCTGGTAGCCCCGCACCCGGTTGCGCACGCCGCACGGCACCTCGTAGGCGAAGATCGGGGCGAACGGCAGGTCTTCCAGCAGGATTTCCTGCAGCCGGTGATAGATCGCCCGGCGCTCCTCGATCCCCACCGTCGCGACCGCCTTCTCGCACAGCGCGTCGACCTCGGGGTTCTCGTACTGCACGTAGTTGGAGCCGGTGCCGGTCTTGGCCGGGATCAGCTTGCTGCTGATGCGGTCGGTGTAGTCGGGGTCGGGGTAGAGCAGCGGGTCCCAGGCCACCATCAGCGTGTCGAACTGGCTCTTCACCGTGTAGTCGCCCCACACCACCGAGGCCGGCATGTTCTTGATCGTCATGGCGACGCCAATCTTCTTCCAGTTCTGCTGCACCAGTTGCTGCGCCTGCTCGCGGCTCTTGTTGCCGGCGGTGGTCGACATGGTGAAGGCGAGCCGCACCCCGTCCTTGGCGCGCACGCCGTCGGACGCCACGGTCCAACCGGCCGCGTCGAGCAGGGCGGCCGCCTTCTTCGGATCGAAGCCGGGGTCTTTGAGGTTGGCGTTGTACGCCCAGTGGCTCGGCGGCAGCCAACTCAGCGTCGGCGCCGGCAGGCCGTAATACACCGCGTCCGACCAGCTCTTCTTGTCGACCGCCATGGTCAGCGCCTGGCGCACCCGCTTGTCGCTGAACTGCGGCTTGCCGCAGTTGAAGTAGATGAACTCGACGAACGGCTGCGCGGTGAGCTGGATCGAGGTGCCCGGCAGCGCCTTGGCGCGGCTGTAGAGCAGCGGCGGGATGCCCTGGATCACGTCGAACACGTCGACCTCGCCGGTCTGGTACTGCGCATACAGGGTTTGCTGGTCGGGCACGTATTTCTGCACCAGGCTGCCGAGCTTGGGCGCGCCGCGATGGTATCTCGGGTTCGGCGCGAACTCGATGTGGCTGCCGGCGACCCGGCTCTTGAACACGAACGGCCCGGTGCCGACCGGGTTGGTGTTGAACGTGGCGGTGTTGATGTCGGCCTCGTGCTCCAGCAGGTGCTTGGGGATGATGCTGGTCTTCTGCCAGGACACCAGGTAGGGCGCGTAGTCGTCCTTCAGCGTGATCTTCAAGGTGTGGTCGTCGACGGCCTCGTACCTTGCGATGTGGTCGTGGCCGTTGCGGCTGCGCACCGCGACCTTCGGGTTCATCAAGGTTTGCAGCGTGAACACCACGTCGGCCGAGGTGAACGGCGCGCCGTCGTGCCACACCACGTCGGGCCGCAGCTTGATGGTCCACACCCGGCCATCAGCGCTGATGCCGCCATTCGCCTGCGTGGGGATTTCGACCGCCAGGTTGGGCAGGAACTTGCCATCGGGGTCGAGCTGCCACAGCGCGTCGAACACGGAGAACTCGACCGCGGTCTCGACGCCGGTGTTCACATAGAGCAGCGGGTTGAAGTTCACCGCCTCCTGGGTGAACGCGTCGACCAGTTGCCCCGACGCCGCCGCCTGCGCCGGACGGACCGCGCCCAACGCCAGCAACGCTGCCGCCAAACCGGGCAGCTCGCGGCGGTGCAGCAGGAGTTCGTCGGCCATGGCTGGTCCCCCGGGGTTCGGCCCGATTAGAGCAGGTTCCATGCCACGATCAAGCAAGTGTGAGCGGGCGTAATCGACGCCGCAACGGCTTGTCCAAGTTGCTGTTTTGTTCTACGGTGTTAACTTCTGTTACCGGAGATGCCAACGTGTCGGACAAGTTCGGCAACTACGTCCAGTTCACCTCCAGCGAACGGTCGGCACCCGCCGGCGCCACCCGGCTCGCTCCCCCGGCTCGGGACGAGACCATCGAGGTCAGCGTCTACCTCAAGCCCCGCCACGGGGCCGAGCCGCGCCTCGGGACCGCCGAGCCGCGCGCCGCCATGCGCCAGCACCGCGAGCAGGCGTATCGCGACGACATCGGCCTGGTCGCCGAGTTCGCCGTGGCCAACGGCCTCGCGGTCAAGTCCGCCGACCCGGCGCGACGCCTGGTGCGGCTCTCCGGCACGGTGAGCCACATGGAGCGGGCGTTCCGCACCGAGCTGCACGGCTACCAGATGGCCCAGCAGCGCTTCCGCGCCCGCTCCGGGATGCTGCACCTGCCGCGGGAACTGGCGGACATCGTGGAGTCGGTGCTGGGCCTCGACACCAGGCCCGCGGCGCGCCCGCTGCTGGTGCAGCGCCCGGCGGCGGCGGACCAGCGTGGCATCCTGCCCAACCGTTTCGTGACGCTGTACGACTTCCCCGCCGGCCTCGACGGCAGCGGCCAGACCATCGCGCTGATCGAATTGGGCGGCGGCTACCTCGACACCGACACCGCGGCCGCGTTCGCCGCCATGGGCCTGAAGCAGCCGCAGGTCGAGGCCGTGCCGGTCGACGGGACCAACGACCCGACCGGCGGCGGCGCCGACGGCGAGGTCGCGCTCGACATCCAGGTCGCGGGCGGCGTCGCACCTGGCGCCCGGATCGCGGTGTATTTCGCCAGCAACACCGACGCCGGCTTTGCCAACGCGATCTCGGCGGCGGCGCAGGACAGCGCCCGCAAACCCTCGGTGATCTCGATCAGTTGGGGCAGCGCCGAGGCCAACTGGACCGCGCAGGCGGTGCAGACGATGAACTCGATCCTGCAGGACGCGGCCAGCCTCGGCGTTTCGGTGTTCGCGGCCTCGGGCGACAGCCTCGCCACCGACGGCATCCCGGACGGCCAGGCGCATGTCGACTTCCCGGCCGCGAGCCCGTGGGCGATCGGCTGCGGCGGCACCGTCACCAGCGTCGCGGGGAACGCCATCTCCGGCCAGCGGGTCTGGAACGACGGCCAGAGCGGCACCGGCGGCGGCATCAGCGACCTGTTCGAGCCACCCGCGTTCCAGGCCGGCGTCAGCCTGCCGTCCAGCGTCAACGCGGGCAGGCGGGGGCGCGGCGTGCCCGCCGTCGCCGGCACCGCCGGGCCGGCGAGCGGCTCGGCCATCGTGGTCGCGGGGCAGTGGGCGCTCGCCGCCGGCCCGAGCGCGGGGG
>CAXTVL010000124.1:0-7475 GCA_964247515.1 uncultured Acetobacteraceae bacterium
CGACGATCCGCCCGGCCGCCTGCGCCCGCAGCCGCGCCAGCACGGCGGCGCCTCCGGCGGCATCGGCCGCGCCGCCCGAGGTGAGCACGCGCCCGACGCCGGCTGCGACCAGCGCCTCCAGTGCCGCCGGCAGGTCGCGCGCGCCGTCGAACGCCTTGTGGAACGTCACCGGCAACGAGCCGCAGGCGGCGAGCAGCCGGGCCAGCGTCGCACGATCGACATCTCCCGCCGGCGTCAGGCAGCCGAGCACCACTCCGAAATCCAGCCCCGACGGACGCGGCAACGCCCGCAACGCCGCGATCTCGGCCAGCATGGTGTCGAGATCGTCGGGCGAGACCACGAACCCGCCGCCGCGCGGGCGCACCATCACCCGCAGACCGACATGCGCCACGCGAGCGAGCGTGTCCCGCACGAGGCCGATGCAAGGCGTGAGGCCGCCCTCCGACAGCGCGCGGCACAGCTCGACCCGGTCGGCCCCCGCCGCCGCCGCCATCGCCGCGTGCGCCGCGGTCTCGACGCAGATCTCGACCAGCGGCACCGCCCAGCCTACTTGATCGAGCCGGCGGTGAGGCCGCCCACCACCTTGCCCTCGATCAGCCCGAACAGCACGATCACCGGGATGGTGGCGATCACCGAGCCCGCGAACAGATGGCTCCAATCGACCTGGTACTGGCCGATATAGCTGTTGAGCGTCACCGTGAGCGGCTCGTTGGCCGGCGACGTGGTGAGCGTCAGCGCCACGATGAACTCGTTCCAGGCGCTGATGAAGGTGAAGATCAGCGCGGTGACGATGCCGGGCAAGGCGAGCGGCAAGGTGACGCGGAACAGCACGCCCAGCCGGCTGGCGCCGTCGAGGAACGCCGCCTCCTCCAGCTCGACCGGGATGGCGCTCACGTAGGCGTTCAGGATCCACACCGCGAACGCCATGTTGAAGCCGGCGTTGACCAGGATCAGCGAGCCCACCGAGTCGAGCATGTGGAAGCTGAGGAACTCGCGGTACAGCCCGACCAGCATCGCGGTCGGCTGGAACATCTGGGTGATCAGCACCAGCAGCAGGAACGCCGCCCGGCCACGGAAGCGGTGGCGCGCGGTGTAGTACGCCGCCGGGATCGCCAGCAGCAGCACCAGCGCCGTGGTGCCGGCGGCGACCTCCAGGCTGATGCGCAGGCTGCGGCCGAACTCGGTGCTCCAGATGTCGACGAAGGCGCGCCAGTGCCACTGCGTCGGCCAGTAGCTGCGGTCGAGCATCTGGTCGGGCGGGCGCAGCGCCGAGACCACCATCTCGATATACGGCAGCAGGAACACCAGGCCCACGAGATAGGCCAGGCCCGCGAACACCAGCGTGCGGGTCGGGAACGCTCGGCGTGTCGGACGGGCCGCCGAGCGCGGCACCGGCACGGCCTCCGCCAGCGGCGCCGCCGCGTCCATCTCAGCCCTGCTCGCCGCGCCAGACGGTGACGCGCAAATAGGCGAGCACCACCAGCACGACCAGGCCGAAATTGACCACCGACATCGCCGCCGATTCGCCGATGTAGCTCTGCTTGAGCTGGTACATGAACGTCGTCGTGGTGCTGGTGCGGTGGCCGGGGCCGCCGCGCGTCATCTCCCAGATGATCGGGAACGAGTTGAACACGTTCATCACGTTGATCAGCAGCGCCACCACGAACGCCGGCTTCAGCAGCGGCAGGGTGATCGACACGTAGGTGCGCCAGGCCCCGGCGCCGTCGACCCGCGCCGCCTCGTAGACGTCGCCGGGGATGCCGGTCAGCCCGGCCAGCAGCGCGTAGGTCGCGAACGGCACCGAGACGAAGATCGCGACCACGATCATCCATGCCAGCGCCGTGCCGGGGCTCCCGAGCCAATCGGCCGCGTCGCTGTTGAACTCGCGCAGCAGCCCCAGGTCATGCAGCAGGATGTTGATGACGCCGTTGTTGGCGTCGAGCCCCCAGCGGAACACGATCGCCGTCATCAGCACCGAGGCCGCCCAGGGTGCCACCAGCGCCCAGCGCGCGAAGCGGCGGCCGGGGAACGGCTGGTTGAACAGTTGCGCTAGGGCGAGCGCGATCAGCATGGTGCCGCCGACCACGCTCACCACCCAGACCGCGGTGCGCAGCAGGATCGCCCAAAGGTCGGGCTCCTGCCACAAGAACACGAAGTTGCGCCATCCGGCCCAGCCCAGGATGAAGCCGTCCGGGCTGATGCGCTGGAACGCGGTGCGGACCATGATCACGACTGGCCACAATACGACCAGCGAGATCAAGCCGACCGCCGGCCCGATCCACACCAGCGGCGTGAGGCGAGCGAAGGCAGCCGGCCGCCGGACGGTCGCGCTCATCGAAAACAGCGACCGCGCGGTCAGCTCCCCTTCTGCGCCGTCTGCTGCAAGCTATCCAGGACGCTCTTGGGATCGGCGCCGATCGCGGTGCCGATGTTCTGCTGGATCTGCGTCTTGACCTGCGGCCAGACGGTGTCGCTGGGGTATTGCACCGCCTTGGGCAGCGCCGCCACGAACGCCGTCAGCGCCGGCACCTGCTTGGAGATGGCGGCCGCGGCCGAACTGGTCCCGGGCAGCAGGTTGTATTCGCTGGCGAACGCGATCTGGTACTTGTCCTGGTAGGCGAAGTCGAGGAACTTCTTGATCGCCGCTTGCTTGGTGCCGTCGCCCTTGAACGCGGCCGTGAAGTCGCAGACGCCCAGCGTCTTGTCGAGCGGGCCGGACTTGCCGGCGATCGCCGCCGTGCCCCAGTCGGCGTCGGCGAGCACGCCCGCGTGCTTGATCAGCGGCAACAGCGCCGTCATGCCGGTCAACATGCCGACTTGCCCGTGGGTGAACTGATCGAACATCAGCGCGCGGTTCTTGGTGCCGGGGTTCGGCTCGGTGTCGCCCGCACGCACCAGCTTGGTCATGAACTGCAGGGTCTCGACGTTCTGCGGGCTGTTGATGGTCCATTTGCCATCGGCATCCTGGTAGCCGCCGCCATTACCCAGGAACCACAAGAGCGTCTCGGCCTGCGCCTCCTCGGGGCCCAACGGCATCGCGTAGCCGATATGGCCCTGCGCCTTGATCTTGCCGGCGTCGGCCATCAGCTCGTCCCAGGTCTTCGGTGCCTCGGCGATGCCGGCGGCGGCGAACAGCTTCTTGTTGTAGAAGAACGCGCGCGAGCTGGTGGTGAACGGGATGCCGTATTGGGCGCCCTGGTAGCTGCCGAGCTTGCTGAACACCGGCATCGGGTTCTGGGCCTCGCTCAGCACGTCGCTCATCTTGTAGAGCAGCCCCTCCTGCGCGTAGTTGGGGAAGTAGTCGCCCTCGGTGATGTCCGGGTATTGCTGGTTCTGCACCATGGTCTGCACCTTGGTGTCGAAATCGTTCCAGTTGATCGTCTGCACGCTGACGGTGATGGTCGGGTTGGCGGCGTGGAAGTCGTCGGCGATGCCCTGCCAATACTTTTGGCTGGCATCGGCCGGGCCGGTGCCGTAATCGGCCGCGACCAACGACAGCACGGTGTCGGCGGCCCGGGCCGGCGCCGCGAGCGCCAAGCCGCAGGTCAGCGCGGAGACACCCGCCAGGGCAGCCATGCGGAACGAACGGCTCATGCTGATGTCCTCCTCACCGGGAATGGATACGAGATGTTCCCGGAATTGTAGGATCATTCCGCGCCACCTGCATAGGCCGCCTCACCGCATCTGGGTGATCGCCGCGGGCAGCGCCGGGAGGCCGGCGCCGATGCCGCCATCGACCGGCAGCACCGCGCCGGTGATGTAGGCCGCGTCCTCGGACAGCAGGAACGCCACGGCGCGCGCCACGTCGAGCGGGCTCGCCACGCGGCCCAGCGGATACCACCCGGCGATCTCCTCGAACACCGCCGGGTTGGCGGCCAGCCGCTCGTCCCAGGCCCGGCTGCGCACGGTGCCGGGCGCGACCGCGTTGACCCGCAGGTTGCCCGGCCCGTACTCGACCGCGAGGCAGCGGGTCAGGTGCAGCAGCCCGGCCTTGGCGGCGCTGTACGCCGGGTGGCCGTAGGCGCCGAGGCCGTTGACCGAGCCCATGTTGACGATCGCGCCGCCGCCGCGCGCCAGCAGGTGGTCCTGCAGCGCCGCGATGCACAGGAACGCGCCGTCGAGGTTCAGCGCCACGTCGCGCCGCCAGGTCGCGTAGTCCATGCCCCGCATCGACGGGCCCTGCGCGCCGCCGGCGTTGTTGACCAAGGCCGCCACGTCGCCCAGCGCCAGGCCGGCCCGCGCCGCCGCCGCCACCGAAGCCTCGTCGGTCACGTCGAGCGCGATGGCCCGCGCGCTGCCGCCCGCCTCGCGCACCGCTGCGGCGCAGGCCTCGGCCCGCGCCAGGTCGATGTCGGCGCAGGCGACACCCCAGCCGCGCGCCGACAGCAGTCGCGCGATGGCGCCCCCGATCGACCCGCCGGCGCCGGTCACGAACGCCCATTCCATGCCGCTTCCTCCGCCGTGGCCTGCCCCTCCAGCATGGTGCAAGCCGGGCCTTGCGCATAGCGATGCCGAACAGGAACAATGTCTTTGCAATAACGGAACAAAACCGCCAGTCCAATCAAACTCTTGCGTCCTGCCGTCCAGTCCTGGCATGTGCGTCGGACAGCAACGCCCAAAAGGGCCGGCTCTGCGAGGGCTTGAGCAACGTGGACACTCATCTCGATCACCACGACCGTTCGATCGCGCATCTCGATGATCAGGGCGTGCCGGAAGCCCTGCTTTGCCACACCCAGCTCACGGCGATGGATTTCCTGGAACGCTGCGTGCGCGAGTTCGAGCCGCTGGCGGCGCTGGTGGGCGACGCCGGGACCGGCAAGACCACTGCGCTCGACGCCGCACTGGCGCGGCGCGACCGGGCCGGCGACCGCATCATCCGGGCGCGCCACTTCCCGGCCGGGCCGTTGAGCCTGCACCGGGCGCTGACCGCGGCACTGGGGGTCGCCGACGCCGGCGCGTTGTCGGCCGAGCAACTGGAACAGGCGCTGCGCCGGGCGCTCACCGATGCCGGCGAGGCGACGCCGCCGGTGCTGGCGGTCGACAACGCGCACGCGCTGCCACCCGAGACGCTGCGCTACCTGTCGTTGCTGGCCGGACTGCGCGAGGCCGGACGGCCGTTGTTCCGCATCCTGCTGGTGGGGCGCTCCGGGTTCGCGCCGCCGCAGGTGGTGCCGGTGCAATACACTCTGGGTCCGGTCCATCCGGCGGCCGCGCGGCAGGTGGCCGAGCAGCGCCTGGCCGCGGCGGGATTGACGCTGGACGATGGGGCGGTCCTGGCCATCGTGCGCCACGCCCGCGGCAATCTGGGCCGGCTCGATGCCGCGTTGAATCTTAGGATCGACCAGGCGCAGCGTGAATCGAAACGCTTCTGGCGGCTCGCGTCGGTGGCCACGCAGACCGGAGTAGCCACGCGCCGCCTGCTGGCCGGCGGCCAGCCGCGCTGGCAGGATACGCTGTCCGCAGCCGCCGCCCTGCTTGCGGTCAGCATCGCGACCGCGGTCATCGGCACCCACACCGGGGCGTCACCCCAGCCGGGCGCGCAAGCCGCGGTAATTGCGGCGCAAGCGCCGCATCCCTCGCCGGTGCCGCGGCGCAGCCCGGCACCGATGCCGATTCGCGTGGCCGATCTGGCGCCAGCCAAGCCGAGCGCGGCGCCAATCCTGGCCCCAGCGACCGGGTCAGCCCCGTCCGGCACGCCATCGCCCCAGCCAGACGCCCCGCTTGCAAGACTTCCAGAAAAGCCGAGTGCCGCGACAGCGGTGCCGGTGCCTGCAGCAGCGCCGGCGCCACAGGTCACGCCCCCTCCGGCACCGCAGGTGATCGCACCGGTCATGTTGTCCGAAACGACGCCGTCTGTTGCTCCCCCACCAGTGCCGCGACAGCCCGTGGGCCATTTCCGGGTCAACAACGTGAGCAGTTGCCACCACGGCGTCTGCCCGCGCTGGTCGGTCACGGACGTCGACCGGCACACGCACGGCTTCGCCGCGTTCGACCCGACGCCGCTGCACCTCGACCGCGATACGCTGCAACGCCTGCGGCAGGGAAACCTTGAGCTGACCGTCACTGGCACGGTCAGGAAACACGGCCCGGACGGTCAGACCTTGGTCGCCGACTCCCTGCAGTCTACGGCGCCACACCACGGCCACCGGCCGCAATCCAACGACGCGACCGCCTCGCAGGACCCGTCAGGCGGTCAGGAGCAGTAACGCCCGACTGGCGCCGAGCCTATCGTGGCTGTGCGTAGTACGGGGCCGGCGCGTAATACACCGGGGGTGGCGCATACACGACCGAAGGCGGCGCGTAGACCACCGGCGGCGGCGGCGCGTAGACGACCGGTGGCGCGTAGTAGCCGGGCGCGTAGTACGGCCGCGCGCCGAGCGAGCCGACGCCGAAGCCCAGCAACGTCCCCACGCCAAGCCCGGCGCCGAAGCCACCGAACCCGAACCCGCCACGGCCGTAACCGCCGTGCTCATAACCCCCGTGCCCGTAACCCCCGTGCCCATAACCACCGCGCTCGCCCCAGGCGAGAGCCGGCGACGCGACCGCGGTCATGGCGGCGGCACCGACGGACAGGATGGCCACCGCCCTGGAAAACCTGTTCATGCGAACCTCCTCGGATCGAGACTGTAGCTGATGTAGCCCGGCATTATGGCGAAACAGCGGAGGGCCGCCCGAAAGCCACCCGACGGACGTTAAATTTCAGCCATCTTTTCCGCCGACTTCGCGCACCCGCGCTCCGAACCAGATCCGGTCGCCGCCCGCCGGCAGCCAGACCGGGCGGTCGCGCATGAACCCCACGCCCAGGATCATGCCGCCGGCCCAGGCCGGCACCGGGGCCACGGCCATGTCCCAGCCGCGCAGCGTCTCGCCCGCGACCGTCAGGCTGCGGAAACGCTGCACCTCGCCAGCCAGCCGGCTCGTGCCCAACCCCGACAGCCGTATCCGCTGGTTGCCCTGCCGGTTGAGCGGCTCGATCCCGGCAGCGGTGTCCGGCGTGATGACGGTGACGCCGGCGCCACTGTCGAGCAGGGCCGAGAGCGGCCGGTCGTCGACCAGCACCGGGAGCAGCAGCAACTTGGAGCGGCCGCCATCGGCCCCGAAGCTCGACGGGTGGGCGAACCGCACCTCGACCGCGCTGGGCGAGTGCCAGCCGACCGGCGGCCCCACGCATCCCGACGCCGCGTTCAGCGTCACGCGCCGGTGCGCCAGATCCCAGTCGATGTCGTAGTCGAGCAGCACGTCGAGGCCGAGCGCCCCTTCGATCTGCTCGCTCGCGAACGGCGCCACCTCCATCCGCTTGTGGTCCAGCACGACGCCGCCCACCGCCAGGC
Source organism: uncultured Acetobacteraceae bacterium (assembly GCA_964247515.1). Taxonomy (GTDB): domain Bacteria; phylum Pseudomonadota; class Alphaproteobacteria; order Acetobacterales; family Acetobacteraceae; genus CAVRQM01. Next base: position 7,332 of record CAXTVL010000124.1, read on the forward strand.
GCCGGGCCGTCGCCGCCCAGCGGACCATGCTGCCGCCGACGCCGCTCAGCATGGGCAGCGCGCTCGGGTCGCGCGCCAGGCGCAGCCGGTCGGCGGTCGCCTCGGCCAGCCCCGTGATCTCGGCGCCGAGGTCGGGCGCCATGC
>CAXTVL010000125.1:0-7468 GCA_964247515.1 uncultured Acetobacteraceae bacterium
CGCGGATCAAGTCCGCGCATGACGAGGTGGGAGGCAAGTCACGGGAACCGGACAGATGTGGGTCAAACCTGTCCATGAAGCTAAAGCAGCAAAAGCTACGCGGCGACGGCCTCCTGGCGGGCGGTGCGGATCGCCGCCGCCAGCTCGCGCACCTGGTCCAGCACCCGCACGACCGTGTGCGGCTGCGCCCGCCCGTGCTCGTCGAGCGAGGCGACCAGTGTCTCGATCAGCACGCTCGCGACCACCACGCCGTCGGCCACCTGCGTCGCCTGCGCCGCCTGCTCGGGGGTGCGGACGCCGAAGCCGATGGCGATCGGCAGCTTGGTGTGCGCCCGCACCCGCGGGATCGCCAGTTCGAGGTCGCGGGCGCTCGCCGAGCGGGTGCCGGTGATGCCGGCGATGGCCACGTAGTAGACGAAGCCGCTCGCGGTGCCGACCACCAGCGGCAGGCGGGCGTCGTCGGTGGTGGGCGCCACCAGGCGGATCAGGTCGAGGCCGGCGGCCTCGATCTCGGCGCCCAGCTCGTCGACCTCCTCGGAGGGCATGTCGACCACGATCAGGCCGTCCACGCCGGCCTGGGCGGCGTCGGCGCAGAACCGCGCCGGGCCGTAGGCCAGGATCGGGTTGAGGTAGCCCATCAGCACGATCGGCGTCGCGTCGTCCCCGGCGCGGAACTCGCGCACCATGTCCAGCGTGCCGGGCATGGTGCCGCCGGCGGCGAGAGCCCGCTGTCCGGCGCGCTGGATGGTCGGCCCGTCGGCGGCGGGGTCGGTGAACGGCACCCCGATCTCGATCAGGTCCGCCCCGGCACCCACCAGGCCGCGCAGGATCGCCATGGAGGTGTCGCGGTCGGGGTCGTACGCCTCGATGAACGGGATCAGCGCGCCCCGCCCGTCGTGGCGGAGCCTCTCGAAGCGGGCGGCGATCCGCCCGCTCGTTGGGCGCCCGCTCATTGCGCCATGTCCATCTTCTCGCCGAGGTGCTTGGCGACGGTGAAGATGTCCTTGTCGCCGCGCCCGGACAGGTTCAGCACGATGGTCTGGTCGGGCCGCATGGTGGGCGCCAGCTTGGCGATGTAGGCCAGCCCGTGCGCGGTCTCGAGCGCCGGGATGATGCCCTCGAGCTTGGAGCAGAGCTGGAACGCCTCCAGCGCCTCGTCGTCGGTCGCGGCCACGTAGTCGACCCGGCCGATGTCGTGCAGCCAGGAATGCTCCGGGCCGATGCCGGGGTAGTCGAGCCCAGCCGAGATCGAGTGCGCCTCGGTGATCTGGCCGTCGCGGTCCTGCAGCAGGTAGGTCTTGTTGCCGTGCAGCACGCCCGGGGTGCCGCCGTTGATCGCCGCCGCGTGCGCGCCGCTGTCGAGGCCGCGCCCGGCCGCCTCGACGCCGATCAGCTTGACCTCGGGGTCGTCGAGGAACGGGTGGAAGATGCCCATGGCCGACGAGCCGCCGCCCACCGCGCAGACCACCACGTCCGGCAGCCTTCCCTCGGCCGCCATCATCTGCTCGCGCGTCTCGTCGCCGATCACCGATTGGAAGTCGCGCACCATGCCCGGGTACGGGTGCGGACCGGCCACGGTGCCGATGCAGTAGTAGGTGTCGGTGACGTTGGCGACCCAGTAGCGCAGCGCCTCGTTCATCGCGTCCTTGAGCGTGGCCGCACCCGAGGTCACGGCGTTGATCTCGGCCCCCAGCAGCTTCATGCGGAACACGTTGGGCTGCTGGCGGGCGACGTCGGTGGCCCCCATGAACACCAGGCAGGGCAGGTCGAACAGCGCGCAGGCGGTGGCGGTGGCGACGCCGTGCTGGCCGGCGCCGGTCTCGGCGATGATACGGGTCTTGCCCATGCGCCGCGCCAGCAGGATCTGGCCCAGCACCGCGTTGATCTTGTGCGCGCCGGTGTGGTTCAACTCCTCGCGCTTGAAGTAGACGCGGGCTCCGCCGAAATGCCTGGTCAGCCGCTCGGCGAACCACAATGGGCTCGGGCGGCCCACATAGTCCTTCAGCAGCCGCCGCCACTCGGCCTCGAACGCCGGGTCGTGGCGCGCCGATTCGTAGGCCTGCTCGACCTCGAGCACGTTGGGCATCAGCGTCTCGGCCACGAAGCGGCCGCCATAGCTGCCAAACCGGCCACGGCTGTCGGGGCCGCTGCGCAGGCTGTTGGGAAGCGGAAGGATCTGGTTCACGATGGTCGCTCCTTGTGCGCTATGCGGGGCAAGGCCGGGACCGTGGCGGGCGACCGAGGACTCTGCCCCGGTGTCGCCCGTGATCCCGCGCTTGGTGGTCCAACCGGCATAGCGACCGATGAATCGTCAGGTGGAGGCTGGTTCCAGCGCCGCGGATGCTCCGACCGAGGCCAGGGCATCGACGAAGATGCCGGCGTCGGCGGGCCGCAGGCCCGCTAGGTTGATGCGGCCGCTGCCGGCCATGTAGATGCCGTGGTCGCGACGCAGCGCCGCCACCATGCCCGGCGCGACCCGCAACTGCGAGAACATGCCACGCTGGCGTTCGAGGAAAGCAAGGCTCGGGTCGGACGTTGCCACGGCCCGGCGCACCGCGTTGATGCGCCCGCACATGCCCTCGAGTTCTGTCTGCCAGACATCGGTCAGCTCCGGAGATTCCAGCACGCACCGCACCGCCGCGGCGCCGTGGTCGGGTGGCATCGACCAGTTGACGCGCGCGTGCGCCAGCATGTTGCCATAGACCGTGGCCGCCGATCCAGCGTCGCGCGCGCAGACGAACAGCGCCCCGGTCCGCTCGCGATACAGGCCGAAGTTCTTGTCGCAGGAATACGCCACCATGGCTTCGTCGCACGCCGCCAGCACCTCGCGCACGCCCTGCGCGTCCGGCTCCAGCCCACGGCCCAGGCCCTGATAGGCGAGGTCGACGAACGGCAGCAGCCGACGCTCGGCGACCAGGCCGGCCACCGCGCGCCACTGCGCCGGGTCGAGGTCGACGCCGGTCGGGTTGTGGCAGCAGCCGTGCAGCAGCACCACGTCGCCCGGCTCGGCGCGCGCCAGCGCCGCCATCGTGTCCTCGAAGCACAGCGACTGCGTGGCCGGGTCGAAATAGCGGTAGTCGGCCACGGTCAGCCCGACCGCCTCGAAGATCGGCCGGTGGTTGGGCCAGGTGGGCGTGCCCAGCCATACCGTCGCCTCCGGCCGGGCGGCGGCGACCAGCTCGGCGCCGAGCCGCAGCGCGCCGCCGCCGCCCGGCGTCTGCGCGCCGACCATCCTCGTGTCATCGGCCAGCGCCGTGCCGAACGCCACCGGCGCCAGCAGCCGGACGAAGCGCAGGTCGCCCTCCGGCCCGAGATAACCCTTGCTGCGCTGGCTCTCGAGCAAATGCCGCTCGGCCGCCTTGACCGCCGCCATCACCGGCGTGGTGCCGGTCTCGTCGCGGTAGGTGCCGACGCCCAAGTCGATCTTGTGCGGGCGCGGGTCGTCGCGGAACAGGCCGATCAGCGCCAGCAGCGCGTCGGGCGGCTGCGGCCGGAGGGTCTCGAACATCGGCGCCTCAGAACGCCGCTTCCATGCCCGAGGCCGGCACGGGACGTGCGATCCGCCCCTCGACGACTGCCGCCCTGGCGGGCTGCGGCATGGCGGCCGCCCCCTGCGCCACGTTCTGTAGCCCCGGCAGGTCGACCACCACGAAGCGACCGCGCCCGGTGCGGATCAACCCGGCCTGCTGCAACGCCGCGGCCGCCACGGTGACGCCGGACCGGCGCATCCCCAGCATCGCCGACAGCGCCTCGTGCGTGACCCGCACCTCGTTGCCGTCGACCCGCTCGTGGGTCATCACCAGCCAGCGGGCGCAGCGCTCGGCGATGCTGCGCCGCGCGTTGCAGGCGGCGGTCTGCATCACTTGCGCCATCAAGGACTGTACGAACCGGGCGCACGCGGCGAACAGCGCCGGGCTGGCCTCCATCGCGCGCCGCAGGTCGCTGCCCGCGATGCGCAAGGCGGTGCCGGGGATGTGGACCACGACCCGGGCGCAGGCGGAGTGGCGCACATCGACCTGCGCCAAGTCGCCCACCATACCCTCGCGGCCGATCATCGCGACTTGGATGCCGTCCTCGCCGTCGACCGGCTCGGAGATGACCGAGACCACGCCGCGCTCTATGAAGAAGGCATGATCGACCGGCTGGCCGTGCTCGGCCAGCATCTGGTCGCGCACCAGCGGCACGCGCACCAGGCAGGAGCGCAGCAATTCCAGTTCCTGAGACGGCAGCGACGCCAGCAACTTGTTGGACGGGGTGGATACCTGGTCGGGGAAAACGGGCATGGAAATGTTCCTATCTCATTTTACCGCGAGGTCGGGGCGGGACAAAACCTGACCGTGCATGTGCGCTTTGCCACATGTCCTGTCACTAATATTTGTTAGCGTTACTATGTCATGTTACGAAATGATGATCAAAGTTTCATGAAGGTCGGAATGGCGCGTTTACGCGGCGGGGAAACCCGATTCGAGGCCTATTTGGACGCCATCGCGGCGGTGCTGGGCCATCCCGACCGGGGTCCGCCGATGCGCGCCTATTGCCGGGCGTTGCTGCTGCCAAGCGGGCGCAAGAGCGTCGAGTTGATGGCCGCGCGCCTGGGATCGAACCGGGTGCGAGCTCTTCACCAATCGATGCATCACGTTGTTGCCAAAGCCGCTTGGGACGACGCGGCGGTGCTGGCGGTGGTGCGCCGGCAGGTCATCCCGCAGATGGCGCAGTCCGGCGCGCTGCGTTATTTCACCGTTAACGATATAATCTGCCAGAAACGCGGCATTCACTCCGTGGGCGTCGCGAAACAGCCAGGAAATTCGTCTAGCGCCCCGGAGAATTGCCAGGTTTCGGTCACTCTATGGGCCAGTAACGAACTCGCAAGCCTGCCGCTGGCCCTCCGGCTGGCGCTGCCGCAAGCCTGGGCGGACGACCCGGCCCGCCGCCGCGCCGCCGGGGTGCCCCCCGCCATCCGGTTCGAGACCCGGGCGGCGATCGCGTTGCAGCAGCTCCGCGAGGCCGCGCACGAGATTCGCGATGGCGTGGTGCTGGGAGCCCCCGCCTATGGCGAGACGACGGAGTTCCGCTCCGGGGTGGAGGCGCTCGGGTTGCGCTACATGCTCACGGCGCGGCCCGAGACCTGCCTGTGGCCAGTGGCGCCGCATCGCGAGCGACCCGGACCGCCGCGGCGCGGGTCCAGCCTGATGCGGCCGGCCGAGGCGGCCCGGACATTGGCGTGGCGGTTGCCGGTGCGGGCATGGCGCACGATCGCGATGCGCGACGGTGGCCGCGCCGGCACCGCGTCGCGCTTTGCCGCGATCCGGGTGCGGTTGCCGACCCCGGCGACGAGTTGGCTGGCCGACGCGGAGAGGTGGCTGCTGGCCGAGTGGCCGCCCGACAGCGGCGAGGCCACGCGGTTCTGGCTGTCCGACCTCCCGGCGCACCTGCCGCTGAAATCGCTGGTGTGGACCGCGAAAAGCGTCGGGCGCGTCACCACCGAATGCCAGGAGCTGAAGCAGCGCTTCGGCCTGGCCCACTACGAGGGGCGCGGCTGGCGCGGCCACCACCACCACGCGACCCTGTGCATGGCCGCCTACGGTTTCATGGTGGCCGAACGGTGCGCGTTCCCGGCCACGCAGCGCTACGTCCCGAGCCTTGCCGCCGAATCGCCACGGTTGCCGGGCATCGACGCGCGGCGACTGGGCTGACGCTCGAGGTGACGTCTTGCCCGCCCAACGGTTTGCGCCGAGGTACGGTTCCGACTTTGCATCGCCGGCGACAATGTGGGCAATTAATGTTGACTGCCGGCATGGTTAAGCCGAGTTGTCGGGAGACAAGCTGTCATAGCCGTGCCTCAGCGTCGCTTTCCATGCCCAGCCGCGAGAACACACACGGGACAAGTTTAGAGACTTTTCATCTCCGAGCCGGACTTCCACCTCCATGCAGCCTGATTTCGACCGCGCCGCCTTGCAGCAATTGTTCATGGGTTTGTCCGCGCGCATCCCGCAACTCGTGTGGACCGCGGGCGACGACGGACGCTGGACCTGGGCCAGCCCGCGCTGGAGCGCCTACACCGGCCTGTCCGACGAGGCGAGCCAGGGCTACGGCTGGCAGAGCGCGATCCACCCCGGCGACCGCGCGGCGATGGTCTCCGGCTGGCGCGACGCCCGCGAGCGTGGCGAGATCGACGTCGACCACCGGCTGCTCGGCGCCGACCGCGGCGGCCATGCCCGCTGGTTCAACACGCTGTCTCGGCCGGTCGCCGGCGACGGCGGCGAGGGCCATATCTGGCTCGGCACCTGCACCGACATCGACGACGAGAGGTCGCACGAGCCGCGCCGGCCGTTGCTTGTGCGGCAGCTCGAACATCGGGTGGTCAACGTGGTCGCGCTGACCCGGCTGGTGTCGCGCCGCATGGCGCGCGCGAGCCAGAGCCGGGAGGACGACATGCTGCACCTGGACAGCCGCCTCGAGGCGATCGCCCAGACCCAGACCATGCTGCTGCGCGAGCCCAGCGCCGGCATCGACCTCGCCGACCTGGTGGCGGAGAAGCTGCTGGCCCATGCCGTCCACGAGGGCGAGCAGGTCCGGATCGAGGGCCCGCCGGTGCGGCTGCGCGGCGCCACCGCCGACCTAATCTGCCTCGCCTTGCACGAACTCGCGATGAACGCCGTCGAGCACGGCGCCTTCGCGCGGCCGGCGGGACGGTTGTCGATCACCTGGACACTGGGCGGGGACGCCGCCGAGGGCAGGCTGCGGCTGGAATGGCGGGAGAGCGGGATGGTCGTGGCGCATCCGCGGCTGCGGCGGGCCGGCTTCGGCACCGAGCTGATCGAACGCATCCTCGCGCAGCAGCTCGGCGCCGAGGCCTCGCTCGGCTTCACGGCGCACGGGGCGCTGTGCGCGATCGCCCTGCCGCCGAGCCGGGACGTGTTCGTCCCGGAGGCACGGAGCCTAGACCTGCGCCGCTTCGCCTGACGCGTCGGCGAGGCCGACGCCCAAGCCTTCGAGCGCCGCCCAGTAGCCCGGGTAGGTCTTGGCGACACAGCCCGGGTCGAGGATGGTGATGCCGGGGAGCCGCAGCCCGGCCAGGGCGAAGCTCATGGCGATGCGGTGGTCGGCGTAGGTCTCGATCCGGGCCGGGCGGGCGGCGCCGGACAGCGCGGCCTCGCCCGCCACGATGAGGTCGTCGCCCTCCTCGCGGCCGAGGCCGGGCACGATCCGCGACAGCTCGGTGGCCAGAGCCGCCACCCGGTCGCATTCCTTGACGCGCAAATTGGCGATGCCGACGAAGCGCACCGGCGTCGCGTTGAACGCCGCCAGCACCGCGAGGGTGGGCACCGCGTCCTGCATCTGCGCGCCGTCGATCACCGGCGGCAGGCGGGGGAATTGGCGGATGAGATCGTACGCCCGGGCGTCGGGTTGGCTCGACGCGGCGGCTGCGAAGCCGAGATCGATCGCGCCCCCGGTCAGCGCCTCGGCC
>CAXTVL010000126.1:0-2933 GCA_964247515.1 uncultured Acetobacteraceae bacterium
TGGATGCGCGGGTCAAGCCCGCGCATGACGAGTTCGGGGGCAAGTCACGGAAACCGGACACCAGTGGGCAAGCCCGGCCATGACGTAAACTGTTGCGACTACCTGAAAATTTGAATGGAGGACCGTCATGGCACTGCCGAGCTACCGTCTTGACAACATTTGGCATCCGGACGGCAGCGTCGGGGGGCAATTCCGCTTCACCCTGACCAACCTTTCGGACGCTGCCGTCGACGGGTTCCGGCTTGTCTACACCTCGATGACCCGGGCACTCGACCCGTCCGCCTGCGCCAACGCGACGCTGCTGCTGCGCGACGCCAACCATCACGCCGTCGCACCTCCGGAGGGGCTGACGCTGGCGCCGGGCGAGGGCTGGACCTTCACCGTGGGCGGCCTGCACCGGCCGGCCCGGCACTTCACCGACGGGGCGACCTCGGCCTACCTCACGTTGCCCTCCGGCGAGCACCTGCCGGTCGCGGTATCCGACCTGCTGCTCGACAGCCGTCCGAGCGAGCCACCGCCGGCGCTGCTGCCGCAAGGCAGGCTCGACCTGCCGTTCGCGATGCAACCCTGGCCGCGCGAGGTCGCCGCCAGGGCTGGCGACGCGGCGTTGCCGGTGGCGCTGTTCCCGGTGCCGGGCACGGCGCTCGACGACCTGAAGGCGGTCGAGGCGGTGCGGGCACTGGCGATGCGCCTGTTCCCCACGCATCCGGCGCCGTTCAGCCTGGGCACGGCACCGCAGGGGCGGGCGCTGCGGCTCGCGGCGCGGCCGGATTTGGAACACGAAGGCTACACGTTGGCGTTCGAGGCGGACACGGTGCGGCTCGGCTATGGCGGCCCGGCCGGGCGGCAATACGGGCTGACCACGCTCGCGCAGCTCCTGCACGGTGCCCGGGTCGATGCCGCGCGGTTCCGCTTCCCCGACGCCGGCAGCATCGCCGACGCGCCGCGCTACGGCTGGCGCGGCTGCCATCTCGACGTCTCGCGGCAGTTCTACCCGGTGGCCGACGTGGTGCGCCTGCTCGACATCCTGGCCTGGTACAAGCTCGACGTGTTGCAGTGGCACCTGACCGACGACGAGGCGTGGCGGCTGGAGATCCTGGCGTTTCCGGAACTGACCGGCATCGGTGCCACGCGCGGCCCGGACGAGAAGCTGCGGCCGCAACTCGGCAACGGCGCCGAGCCGGTATCCGGCTTCTACAGCCAGGCCGAGGTGCGCGCCGTCGTGGCGCACGCCGCCTCGCTGCATGTCGAGGTGGTGCCGGAGATCGACATCCCCGGCCACAACGCCGCGACGCTGGTGGCGCTGCCGCACTTGGGCGACGGCCAGGAGGCGCCGGACAGCTACCAGTCCGTCCAGGGCTACGCCAACAACGCGCTCAACCCCGCGCTCGAGGAGACCTATTCCTTCCTGGAGACGGTGTTCGACGAGCTGGCGGCGCTGTTCCCATCGGACACCATCCATGTCGGCGGCGACGAGGTGGCGCAAGGGGCTTGGCTGGCCTCGCCGCGCGCGAAGGCGCTGATGGCGGAACGCGCCTTGGCCGGCACGTCCGAGTTGCAAGCGCATTTCTTCACCCGCGTGAAGGCGATGCTGACACGCCGCGGCAAGCGGCTCGCCGGCTGGAACGAGGTGGCGCACGGCGGCGCGCTCGACCCGGACGGGACGCTGCTGATGGCGTGGGAGACCAAGGAGGTCGGCCTGGCATTGGCGGGGCAAGGCTACGACGTGGTGATGACGCCCGGCCAGGCCTATTACCTCGACATGGCGCAGGCGGACGCCTGGCAGGAACCCGGCGCCAGTTGGGCCGGCACGGTGCCGCCGGCGCACACCTACGCCTACGAGGCGGCGGCCGGCTTTCCCCCCGACCTGCTGCATCGCATCAAGGGCGTGCAGGCCTGCATCTGGTCCGAGTACTTCACCTCGCGCGCCTACTTCAACCGCCTGGTGTTCCCGCGCCTCGCCGCCGTGGCGGAGGCGGCATGGACGCCGCAGGCGGGCAAGGACTGGGAGCGCTTCGCCGCCATCTCCCGGCTCGGCCCGCTCTTGTGAGGATCGCCGTCGGCGGCATCCACACCGAGTGCAGCACCTACAACCCGGTGCCGACCGAACTGGACGACTTCCGGGTGCTGCGCGGCGCCGAGCTGCCGGCGGCAGGGTATTTCGATTTCCTCACCGGGGCCGAAATCCTGCCGCTGCTGCACGCCCGCGCGGTGCCCGGCGGCCCGGTGTCGCGGGCCGCGTACGACGCGCTGAAGTCGGAGTTCCTGTCGCGGCTGCGCGCGGCGCTGCCGGTCGACGGCCTCTATCTCGCCATGCACGGGGCGATGAGTGTCGCGAACCTCGACGACGCCGAGGGCGACTGGATCGCGGCGGCCCGCGCCACGGTCGGCGCGGGCTGCCTGGTCGCGGCCAGCTACGACCTGCACGGCAACATCGACCAGCCGGTGGTGGACGCGCTCGACGTCTTCGCCGCCTACCGCACCGCGCCGCACATCGACGTGCGCGAGACCATGGCGCGCGCCTGGTCGATGCTGACGCACGCGCTGCGCACGGGCGAGCGTCCCGGCCTGGCCTGGGCGCCGGTGCCGCTGCTGCTGCCGGGCGAGCGACGCGTACAGCCGCCGCGCCGGCTTCGACGCGAGGCCCGGCGTGCTCGATGCCAACCTGCTGGTCGGCTACGTGTGGGCGGACGAGCCACGCGCCGCCGCCGCCGCGGTCGTCACCGGCTCCGACCGTGCGGCCGCGATGGAAGCCGCCGAGGAGATCGCCGCGTCGTACTGGGCGGCGCGCGAGGCGTTCGGGTTCGGCCCCGTCACCGGGCCGCTCGACGCCATGCTCGACCGCGCCGCCGCCAGCGCCACGCATCCGGTGATCCTGGCGGATTCCGGCGACAACCCGACCGGCGGCGGGGTTGGCGACCGCGCCTGCGTGC
>CAXTVL010000126.1:2943-7463 GCA_964247515.1 uncultured Acetobacteraceae bacterium
TCCCAGCGCCGCGCCAGCAACGCGCGCAGCACGCAGGCGCGGCGCTGGGAGGGCGCGCTCGTCGCTGGCATCGCCGACCGGCCGGCGGTCGAGGCGTGCTTTGCCGCCGGAGCCGGGGCGACGCTGGCGCTGCGCATCGGCGGCAGCCTCGATCCGGAGAGCGTCCCGGCTGACGTCGAGGCGCACATCGTCCGTCTGGACGATCCCGGGCCGCGCGCGGACCGGCAGGCCGTCATCCGCGTGGGCGGGATCGAGGTGGTTCTGGCGGCGCGCCGACGCCCATACCACGCCATCGCCGATTTCCACCGTCTCGGGCTCGACCCCGCCGCGGTCCGGCTGTTGGTGGTGAAGTCGGGCTATCTGTCGCCCGAGCTGGCGCCGCTTGCCAACCCAAGCCTGATGGCGCTGACCGGCGGCGTGGTCGATCAGGACATCCCGCGCCTCGACAACCGGCGGCGGCGCGGCGCCATCTTCCCGTTCGAGCGCGCCGTCACTTACATCCCGCGCGCCCGCCTGTCGGACCGCTGGGCGGCCGGCGGTCAGAGCGGCGCGTCGGGGTGCGGCGTGGTGTCGTAGGCGCCCCAGATCGCCTGGTCCATGGTGATGGTGGCGCCGGTCATCATGCCGGACTCGTCGCTCGCCAGGAACGCCACCGCGCGCGCGACCTCGGCGGGGTCGAGCAGCCGGCCGGTCGGCTGCCGCGCCGCCGCCGCTTGCAGCCAATCCGCCGGGCTCGCGTGGAACTCGCGCTGCACGCGGTCCTCGCCGTCGGAGGCCATCCAGCCGATGTTGAGGCGGTTGACCCGGATCTGGTTGCGCAGCAGCGCGTAGGCCACGTTGCGGGTGAGCGTGTCGAGCGCCCCCTTGCTGGCCGAGTAGGCGGCCAGGAACGGCTGCCCGCCCATCGCCGACATCGAGGAGATGTTGACGATGCAGCCCCGCACCGACTCGCGCCGCATGACCTTGATGGCGTCTTGCATCAGGAAGAACGGCGCGCGGGTGTTGACCGCGAACAGCGCGTCGAAGGTCTCCGGGGTGGTGTCCAGGATGGTGCCCCGGTCGGTGTTGCCGGCGACGTTGACCAGCGCGTCGATGCGCCCGAAGGCGGCGTCGGCCGCCGCGATCACCCGGGCGCAATCCGCAACCTGCGCCAGGTCGGCGGCGACGAACCTGACGTCGCAGCCGCTCTCCCGGCCGATCGTCTCCGCCACCGCGCGGCCCTTGTCGGCGCTACGGCCGCACAGGACGAGGCCTCGCGCGCCGCGTTGCGCGAACAGGCGGGCCACGGCGGCGCCGAGCCCTTGGGTGCCCCCGGTGACGACGGCGATCTTGCCTTGCAACGACGAATCCATGGCGTTCTCCGGGATGTTGGGATGGCCGACGCGTCAGACCGCCCGCAGGCTGTTGGTGGCGCCGAGGTCGATCCCGATGACCTGGGCCGGTGCCGTGCCCAGCGCCCCGTCCGCGTCGTCACCTATCGGGAAACCAGTTGCCGTGGAACCCCGGCGGAACCCGGTGCGGCAGGCGGATCGTGGCGAGCGGGGGAGCCTCGACGGCTTGCGCGTCGAGGATCGCGAGGTCGGTGCTCTCGTCGTCGGCATTGAGCACCAGGCCGAGCAGCCAGCCCTCGTCCTCCCCGGAACCGGCGCTGGCCGGCACGAACACGAACTCGCCGGGCAGGTGGCCGTCGCCGAACTCGTGGGTCAGGCGGGTGCCGGTCTGCAGGTCGTGCTTGTAGAGCCGCGTGGCGCCGGTGAGCTGCGGGTTCCCGTCGGGCGGGACGCAGACCGTGTAGGCGTAGCGGTAGCCCTGGCCGAACCGGCGTTCGTCGATGCGCGGGAACTCCTGCGGCGTCGGGTCGATCACCCGCCGCTCGACCGCGCGCGTCGCGGGGTCCACGGTCCAGCGTTCCAGGCGTCCCAACGCGTCGAGGCCGCTGGCGTCCGAGGCGAACATCGTGGCGTAGGCGATGACGTCGAGCGCCACGCGGCCGTCGGCGGCATCGAAGGCGTTGGCGACGTGGAACACGAAGCATGGCCCGACATCGCACCAGATGATACCGCTGGCGTCGCCGTCGCGCGGCAGCAGGCCGACGCGGGCCTTGTGCGCCGGGTTCCAGCGGAACGGGAACCGGTGGCCACCCAGCACCGCGCGCATCGAGAAGGTGACGGGCAGGTCGAGCACCACGGCGAAGCGCGCGGTGATGGCGCAGTCGTGGATGCAGGGACCGTCGCGCACCGGGATCGCCACGTCGCGCACCACGCGGCCGGCCGGCGAGACGACGACGTGGCGCACGCTGTCCCACACGCTGCCGTCATAGGCGATGGCGTGGTGCTCGCCGGTCAGCGGGTCGCGGTGCGGGTGCCCGGTGAAGGAGCCGCCCAGCGTGCCGTCGAATGGGTTGTAGCGCTGCCGCTCCAGCGTGTCCGACAGCTCGACCGGGAAGCTGCCCGCCTCCACCAAGGCGAAGGCGCGGCCGCCGATCTCGACCACGTTGGTGTTGACGGTGTCGTTGCGCCCGCGCCGGGGTCCGGGTGCCGCGGGCCGGCCGAGTGCCGCGGCCGCCAGCCGCGAGCCGATCCAGCGGTTGCGGTACCAGAGTGCCTCGCCGTCCGCGATGGCGATGCCGTGGACCATGCCGTCGCCCAGGAACCAGTGGTGGCCGGCGGTGTCGGGCTTCACCGGGTTGGCGCCCATCTTGAGGTAGCGCCCGCGCAGCCCCGCCGGGATCGACCCGGTGACGGCGAGGCGCTCCAATGTCAGTTCGGCCGGCATCGGCCGGTGGATGCCGACCACGAGCGGCGCCCCGGTCCGGGGCAGTCGCCTGCGGTTCCAGGCCGCGATCACGTTGACCGCGCCTTCGGCCGCGGCGCGCACCGCCGATTGCAAGGGGTTCGGCACCTCCCGCATGGCGGCGCTACCGGCGCGGCCGCAGCGCCAGCAGGCTCGCGATCTCGAACATCATCTGCGCACCCACCTGCGCCGTCACCGTGCTGCTGTCGTATTGCGGCGCCACCTCCACGACGTCGCCGCCCACGATGTCGAGCCCGGCGAGGCCGCGCACCAGGCGCTGCGCCTCGCGCGGGGTGAGGCCGCCCACCTCCGGCGTGCCGGTGCCGGGGGTGAACGCCGGGTCGAGCCCGTCGACGTCGAACGACAGGTAGAACGGCTGGTCGCCCACCACGGCGCGGGCGCGGGCCAGCACGGCGGCGATGCCCATCTCGTCCACCTCCTCGGCGTGGATCACCGTCATGCCGGAGGCGTACGAGAACTCCCACAGGTACTCGCCCGGGCCGCGAATGCCGATCTGGATGGTGCGCGTGGGGTCGAGCACGCCGTCCAGCACCGCCTGGCGGAACGGGCCGCCGTGGTGGAACTTGGTGCCCTCGTAGACGCCGCTGGTGTCGCAATGGGCGTCGATGTGGACCATGCCGAGCGGGCGGTCGCTGCCCAAGGCCTTGAGGATCGGGCCGCTGATCGAATGGTCGCCGCCGGCGCTGACCGGGGCCACGCCCGCTTGGTGCAGCCGTCGGTAGAACGCCTCGATGTCCTCGTGGCAGCGCGCCAGGTCGAAGCGGCTCTGCAACGGCACGTCGCCGATGTCGGCCATGCGCCGTTCCGCCACCGGCGAGACCCGCAGCACGTGGTTGTACGGCCCGATCCGCTCGACGTTGCGGATCGCCCGCGGACCGAACCGGCTGCCGGCGCGGTTGGTGACGCCGAGGTCCATCGGCACCCCGACCAGCGCCACTTGCAGCCCGGCGAAGTCCGCCTGCTCCTGCGCCTCGGGCCGGTACGGGGCGCCGATCAGCGTCGAGATGTCCGAGAACGGCAGCTTGCGCCGGCCGACCCCGGTGAAGGCGAGAGACGCCGCGCGCTGGAACACCGGGTCGGCGATCTCGTGGGCACGGTCGTTCGGATACGCCGCGCGCAACGCGGCCAGTTGCTCATCGGTCATGCGCCACCTTGTCCGTTGTCCCTCGGCCTACCGAGCAGTTCGTCGAGCATCTGCTCGGTGCGGGTGAGAAAGCTGCGGGTCACGGTGTAGTGCTCGGTCTCGCGATAGGCAACGCGGCGCGGCGGGCCGCCGGCCATCAGGAAGATTGACGCGTGCGGGTAGGCCAGCAGGATCGGCGAGTGCGTGGCGCGGGTCGAGAAGGTGAAATTCCGGCTGCCGCCCTCGTGGTTGAGGCCCGCGCCTACCGCGATCGCCTCCAGCAGCGTCGACTTGCCGGCGCCGTTCTCGCCCACCAGGAACGTGACCGGCCGCTCGAAGGCGATGGAGTGCAGGCCGCCGATGGCCGGGATGGTGAACGGGAACTCGGCCAACGACGCCACGCGCTCCCGCGCCAGGGTCGCGCGAAGCAAGAAGTTCCGCGCGTCCCGGTCCGCCATGGGCCGGGATTAGCGCAGGAGCGCCGGATGCAGCAATCCGCCCTGATCGGTCAGGGCGTTCACGCCGCGCGCCAGGCCGAGCGGTGAGCCTGGCCCGCAGTCCCGCTCGTACAGCTCGGCATAGT
>CAXTVL010000127.1:0-7016 GCA_964247515.1 uncultured Acetobacteraceae bacterium
GACTGTCGCAGCGCGCCGCGGTCGTCGATGCCGCCTACACCACCTCGCCGGTGCGCAGCGCGGCCGAGGTGGTGGCGCCGCGGGTGCTGATCATGGCCGAGCTGTCGATCCCGCAATGCGCCAAGTACCGCGTCTGGCAGCGCCAGGAAGCGCTGGCGCGGCTCGGCGTGCCCTGCACCGTGATCGATTGGCGACGCGCCGCCGAGTGCCGCTCGGCGTTGCAGACGCACGCGCTGGCGATCCTCTACCGGGTGCCGGCGATGCCCGAGGTGGTCGATTTTCTGGGTGAGGCGCGGCGGCTCAATGTCGACACGCTGTGGGAGGTCGACGACCTCATCTTCGACGAGGCCGCCTACCTGGCGAACCGCAACCTCGACACGCTGGAGCCGAAGTTGCGCGCCGGCGTGCTGGAGGGCATCCCGCTCTACGCCGCGGCGTTGCTGGCCTGCGAGCGGGCCATCGCCTCGACCACCGGCCTGGCGGACGCGATGCGCCGTGCCGGCGTCGACCATGTGAGCGTGATCGAGAACGGCCTCGACGACGAGACCATCGCCCTGGCCGCCGCCAGCCGTGCCAGGGCCGACGGCGAGCCCCGGCACGACGGCGTGGTGATCGGCTACGGCTCCGGCAGCAAGGCGCACGACGCGGACTTCGCGCAAGCCGCGCCGGCGATCGCGACATTGATGCGCGAGCGCGCGGACGTGCGGCTGCGGATCATCGGCGAACTCATCCTGCCGCAGGCGTTGCAGGCGTTCGGCGAGCGTGTCGAGCGGCTGCCGCCCACCGGCTACAACAGCTACCTCGACCGGCTCGCGACCTGCGACATCAGCCTGGCGCCGCTCGAGGACACGCTGTTCAACGACGCCAAGAGCAACATCAAGTTCGTCGAGGCGGCGATCCTGGCGCTGCCGTCGGTGTGCTCGCCGCGTGCCGCGTTCCGCGACGCGATCGAGCACGGCAGCGACGGCTTCCTCGCCGACACCGAAGCGGAGTGGCTCGCGGCCTTGACTGCGCTGGCGGATTCCCCCGCCCTGCGACGCAGGCTGGGCGCGGCGGCGCGCGCCCGGGTACTGGCGCGCTACGCGCCGGACGCGCTGGCGCGGACACAGGTGGCGGCCCTGGTGCGCGACCTCGACCAGCGCCGCCGCAAGACACTGCGCGTACTGGCCGTCAACGTGTTCTACTGGCCGCAGAGCTTCGGCGGTGCCACCATCGTCGCCGAGGAGATGGCGCGCCGGCTGCACCGGCGCGGCGATACCGAGGTGTTCGTGTTCGCCTCGCACGGCCAGGCCACCGACCCGCCCCACACCCTGCTGCGCTACGCCGACCCGGCAGGGGGCTGCGACATGACGGTGTTCGGCGTGCGCCTGCCGCCCGATGTCGAGGACGGCGTGCTGGGCTTCGACAACCCGCAGATGCTGGACCGACTGCGCGAGGTGTTGCGCGCGGTCGAGCCGGACGTGGTGCACTTCCATTGCGTCCAGGGCATCAGCGCGTCGATCCTGCAGGCCTGCCGCGATGCCGGCGTGCCGTTCGTGGTCAGCGTGCACGACGCCTGGTGGCTGTGCCAGCGGCAGTTCATGGTGCGCGGCGACGGCCGCTACTGCTGGCAGACGCGTATCGACCTGCGCATCTGCGAGGCCTGCATCCCCGAGGCGATGCACCTGCGCCAGCGCTTCACGATGCTGCAACAGCGCCTGTCCGGCGCCGCCCGGCTGCTGTTCCCGAGCGAGTTCCACCGCGGTCTGTATTTAGCCAACGACACGCCACCGGAGCGGGCGCTGCTGAACCGCAACGGCGTGCGCCAGCCGGCGCGTCCGCGCGGCGCGCGGGCACCGGGTCCGCTGCGCTTCGGCTATGTCGGCGGCAACGACCGGGTCAAGGGCATCCACCTGATCCGCGCCGCCTTCGAGGCGCTGGAACGCGCCGACTACGAGCTGCGCCTGGTCGACAACACGCTGAACCTCGGCTTCCGCTCGATGCGCACCGATGGCTGGAAGCTGGCCGGCACGCTGCGCGTCGTGCCGGCCTACCAGCAGGACGGCATGGACGCCTTCTTCGAGGGCATCGACGTGCTGCTGTTCCCGTCGCAGTGGAAGGAGAGCTTCGGGCTCACGGTGCGCGAGGCGCTGATCCGCGACGTCTGGGTGGTCGCCACCGACGGCGGCGGCACGGTGGAAGACATTGTCGACGGCGCGAACGGCACCATCATCCCGCTCGACGCCGACCCCAAGCCGCTGCTCGCCGCGGTGCGCGCGCTGCTCGACCGGCCGGACCGGCTAGACGGCCACCGCAACCCGCACAAGGGGCGGATCGTTACCTACGACGCCCAGGCCGAGGAGCTGCACGGCATCCTGTCGCGGGTCGCGGCGGAGGCGCGTGACGGCGGACCGGCGCGCCACGTCGTGGCATCAGAAGGATAGCGCCGCCATGCGCATCGACCTCGACGGAAAGCAAGCCATCGTCACCGGGTCCACCGCCGGCATCGGGCTCGCGATCGCCGAGGGTCTGGCGCGTGCCGGCGCTCAGGTGACGATCAACGGGCGCACCCAGGCGCGGGTCGATTCCGCGTTGCAAGCACTCGGCACCGCAGCTCCCGGCGCCAGGCTGGAGGGCGTCGCCGCCGACCTCGCGACCGCCGCCGGCGTCGGGCGGTTCGTGGAGCGGGTCAAGCGCGCCGACATTCTGGTCAACAACCTCGGCATCTTCGAGCCGAAGCCGTTCCAGGAGATCACCGACATGGACTGGCAGCGGTTCTTCGACGCCAACGTGATGAGCGGCATCCGGCTGTCGCGCCATTACCTGCCCGCGATGGTGGCGCGAGGCTGGGGCCGCGTCGTGTTCATCTCAAGCGAATCCGGCTTCAACATTCCGGCCGAGATGATCCATTACGGCATGACCAAGACGGCGCAGCTCGCGGTCTCGCGCGGCCTCGCCGAGTCGGTCGCCGGCAGCGGCGTCACCGTGAACGCGGTGCTGCCGGGACCGACCAACTCGGAAGGCGTGAGCGACTTCTTTAACAAGATCGCCGCTGAACAGGGCGTGCCGTTGGAGCAGGTCGAGCAGGATTTCATCGCGACGCACCGGCCGAGTTCGGTCATCCGGCGGCTCGCCACCACCGAGGAAGTCGCCAACATGGTGGTGTACGTCTGTTCGGGGCAGGCTTCGGCCACGACCGGCGCCGCCTTGCGGGTCGATGGCGGCGTCTTGCGCCACCTGGGTTAGCCACGTATTCGAGATGATATGCTTGAGCGACAGCGCGTCCTTTGCCGTGACCTAACCGTCCAATCCCCCTTTCTCAGCTAGACGGGAAAGGCGCACCAACGAGGGAAGACGATGCGCCAAGTTTGGCTCGTGACAGGCGCCAACAGCGGCATCGGCTTTGGCGTTGCCCAGGCCGCGCTGCAGGCGGGTGATCGGATCGTCGCGACTGGCCGGAACATGGGCAAGTTGCGTGCGGCTTTTGCCGGCCAGGAGACGCCGGATCTGGCCCTGGTCCGGCTGGATATCAGCGACGCGGCGCAGGCGCAGCCTGCCGTGGCCGAAGCGTTGGCGCGTTTCGGGCGGGTCGACGTGCTCGTGAACAATGCTGGCAACAGCCTGCTGGGGAACTTCGAGGAGCTGAGCAACGCCGACCTAGAAAAGCAGATGGCGACCAACTTCTTCGGCGTGGTGTATGTGATGCGTGCCGTCCTGCCGGTCATGCGCCAGCAGCGGTCGGGCCACATCATCAACATCAGCTCAGTGGCGGGTGCGGCGGGCCTGAAGCACTGCGCGGCCTACAGTGCGAGCAAGTTCGCGGTCGAGGGTCTGTCGATGGCGATCGCAGCCGAGGTGGAGCGATTCGGCATCAAGGTGACGATCGTCGAGCCCGGCTTTTTCCGCACCAACCTGATCGACCCCGGCAATGCCCATTTCGCCGATAACACGATCGAGGACTACGCGGCCGAAGGGTCCACCCGCGAGACGTGGGCCGCCTATGACGGCACGCAGCAGGGCGATCCGGCAAGGCTGGGGCAGGCGCTGGTAAAGATCGCTGGAATGGAAAATCCGCCGAAGCTCTTTGTTGCTGGCAGCGACGCGCTACAGGTGCTTACGCCCGTGGTCGAGGAGCGGCTTAGGGCGATGCGTGACAACGCTGAGCTGTCGAAGTCCACGGACGGGGTGGCGCAGCCGTAACATAGGTTTGGAAGGCTTTGTCCCGGTTCCGTCCGCGACGAAACCGCTCTACGGGCCAGTGCTGCCGAACCCTCCCGTGCCGCGCGGCGTGGCGTCCAGCGTGTCCGTCTCGTGCCACACGACGCGCACTACCGGCGCCAGCACCGCCTGGGCGATGCGCAGCCCGCGCGTGATGGTGAACGGTTGGTCGCCGGCGTTCAGTACAATCACCTGCACCTCGCCGCGATAATCCTGGTCGATGGTCCCGGGGCTGTTCGGCAGCACGATGCCGTGCTTCAGCGCCAGGCCGGAGCGGGGACGTATCTGCAACTCGTGCCCGGCCGGGAGCGCCACCCGCAATCCGGTCGGCACCAGCACTCGCCCGCCCGGCGGCACCACCACCGGTTCCCGCACGGCGGCCAGCAGGTCCATGCCGGCGGCGCCGCCGGTCGCGTACGCCGGTAGGCCAAGCCCGTCGGCGTGCGGCAAGCGTTGCACCCGCACGGGGACGTTCATGCCAGCGCCGCCGCGACGCGCGCCGCCAGCCGCTCGGCCACCGCCTGCTTGGACAGACGCGGCCAGCTTTCCGTCCCCGCCTCGGTCAGCAGATGCACCTCGTTCTCGCCGCCGCCCATCACGTCCCCGCTCACGTCGTTGGCGACGATCCAGTCGCAGCCCTTGCGCGCCCGCTTGGCGGCGGCGTGGGCCAGCAGGTCTTGCGTCTCGGCGGCAAAGCCCACCACCAGCCGGGGACGCGCCGGGCTCACCGTGGCAAGCGCCGCCAGGATGTCGGGATTGGCGACCAGTGCGAGCGCCGGCGGCGGGGCGCCTGGTGCCTTCTTCATCTTTTGCGCGCACACCTCCGCCGTGCGCCAGTCGGCGACCGCCGCCGCACACACCGCGACGTCGGCCGGCAGCGCCGCCTCGCACGCCGCCAGCATCTGCGCTGCCGTCTCGACCCGGACCACCGCGACGCCGGCCGGATCGGGCAGTGCCACCGGGCCGCTCACCAAGCTCACCCGCGCGCCCAGCGCGGCAAGCGCGGCGGCGATCGCGTGTCCCTGCCGGCCGCTGCTGCGGTTGGCCAGGTAGCGCACCGGGTCGACCGGCTCGTGCGTCGGGCCGGACGTCACCAGCGCGTGCCGGCCGGCCAACGGTCCGCTCCCCAGCATCGCCGCGATGGCGGCGAGGATCGCCGGCGGCTCGGCCAGCCGGCCCGGCCCGAACTCGCCGCACGCCATGGCACCCTCGTCGGGCCCCACCACGGCGACGCCGCGCGCCGCCAGCAGCGCCATGTTGGCGAGCGTCGCCGGATGCTGCCCCATCCGCACGTTCATCGCCGGCGCCACCAGCACGCGCTTGTCGGTGGCCAGCAGCAGCGTCGCCGCGAGGTCGTCGGCGCGCCCTGCCGCCATGCGCGCCAGCAGGTCGGCAGAGGCCGGCGCCACCACCACCAGGTCCGCCGCGCGCGACAGCTGGATGTGGCCCATCTCGCTGTCCTCGCCCAGCGCGAACAGCTCGGTGCGGACCGGCTGCTCGCTCAGCGCCTCCAGCGACAGCGCGGTCACGAACCGCGCCCCGCCCGCCGTCAGCACGCAGGTCACGGCGCAAGCCTCGCGCCGCAACAGCCGCACCAGCTCCAGCGACTTGTAGGCCGCGATGCCGCCGCTCACGATCAGCAGCACGCGGCGGCCGGCCAGGACGGGCACCGCTACAGCCGCCAGCCGGTGTGGATCGCGGCGATCCCGCCGGACAGGTCCTGCACCCGCACCCGCGCGAACCCCGCCTCGCGCAGCATCGCCGCCAGCGCCGCCTGCGACGGGAACATGCGGATGCTTTCGGCCAAATAGCGGTAGCTGTCGGCGTCGCCGGCCACGGCGCGGCCCAGGCGCGGCATCACTTGGAACGACCAGGCATCGTATAGCGGCCGCAACGCCGCGACCTGCACGCGGCTGAATTCGAGGCAGTGGAACCGCCCGCCCGGGCGCAGCACCCGCCGTGCCTCGCGCAGCACGGCGTCCTTGTCGGTGCAATTGCGCAACCCGAAGGCGATCGAGACTGCGTCCACGCAACGGTCCGGCAGCGGCAGCCGCTCGGCGTCGGCCACCAGCAACGCGAGACCGGCGACATGGCCGCGCGCCGCCGCGCGGTCGCGGGCGACACCCAGCATCGAGGCGTTGATGTCGGACAGGATCGCCGGCCCGCCGCCGCGCTCCAGCCAGCCGAAGCCGATGTCGCCGGTGCCGCCCGCGAGGTCGAGCAGCGTGCGCCGGGGACGCGGGTCGAGCCCGGCCACGAAGGCGCGCTTCCAGGCGCGGTGCACGCCCAGCGACATCAGGTCGTTCATCAGGTCGTAGCGGGGCGCCACGCTGTCGAACACCGCGCGGACCATCGGCTTCTTGTCGGCGACCGCGACGCGGCGGTAGCCGAAATCGGTGCCGGGCTCCGGCGTGTCGGGACTGTCGCTTGCCATCGCCGCACTATAGGCTCACTCCCCACCATGCCGGAACTGCCTGAAGTCGAGACGGTGATGCGCGGACTGCGGGCGCGGCTCGACGGCCGCGTCATCGTGCGCGCGGCGGTGCACCGCGACGGGATGCGATGGCCGTTCCCGCCCGGCCTTGGAGCCAGGCTCACCGGCGCGCGCGTCACGGGGTTCGGCCGACGGGCGAAATACATCCTGATGCGCCTCGACGGCGGCGACAGCGTGTTGATCCATCTCGGGATGTCCGGCCGCATGGTGCTGGGGCCGGCCGGCGGCAACACGATGCCGGCACACCAGCACCTGACGCTCGAGACCGACGACGGCTGGCGGGTGGGGTTCGTCGACCCGCGTCGGTTCGGCTCGCTCGACCTCG
>CAXTVL010000127.1:7026-7329 GCA_964247515.1 uncultured Acetobacteraceae bacterium
GTCGGCGCCCCGGGGCGGTGCGGCGGGGGCTCCCGCGGGGCGACCGCGGCGGAGGCGGGCCACCGCCTGCTGGCCGGCCTGGGGCCGGAGCCGCTGGACGAGGCGTTCGACGCGACGGCGCTGTCGACGGCCCTCGCTGGCCGCCGGACCCCGATCAAGGCGGCGCTGCTGGACCAGCGTGTTGTGGCCGGGCTGGGCAACATCTACGTGAACGAGGCGCTGTTCCGCGCCCGCATCGACCCGCTGCGCCTGGCGCACAGCGTCGCCGGCCCGCGCGCCGCGCCGCCGCCGGCCGCCCGGAAG
>CAXTVL010000128.1:0-7279 GCA_964247515.1 uncultured Acetobacteraceae bacterium
CCCGATTACGGACCTTGCGCCGGGACGGCAGCTCGGCCGGCGTCGCGCGCGGCAGGCCGGGCGCCTGCTCGTGGTAGTGGCAGCGGCTGGCGCGCCCGCCGGGCAGCGGCACCAGCGGCGGGGCGACGCGGACGCAGAACTCGGTGGCCAGCCCGCAGCGCTCGGCGAACACGCAGCCGGCGATGGCGTCCGGGGCGGCCGGCAGGAATCCCGGGATGGTGGCGAGCCGCGCCGCGCGCTGGTTCAGCCCGCGTCGCGGCAGGCAGCGCAGCAGGCCCACCGTGTACGGGTGGCGCGGGTCGGCCAGCACCGCCTCGGTCGGCCCCTGCTCGACCAGGGTTCCCGCATAGAGCACGCCGATGCGGGCGCACATGCGCGAGACCGCCGCGAGGTTGTGGCCGATGAACAGCAGCGCCGTGCCGAACTCGGCCCGCAACGCGTCGATCAGGTCGAGCACCTCGGCTTCGACCGTCACGTCGAGGCCGGTGGTCGGCTCGTCCAGGATCAGCAGGCGGCGGTCGACCGCGAGCGCCATGGCGATCACCACGCGCTGCAACATGCCGCCCGAGAGCTGGTGCGGGTAGCGGCCCATGACCTGAGCGGGATCGGCGATGCGGACCCGGCGCAGCATGTCCTCGCAGCGGTGCAGCGCCTCGGCGGGGGCGGCGCCGGCCAGCCGATAGACCTCGGCCAGTTGCCGTCCGGCGGTGAGCGTCGGGTTCAGCGCCCGGCCGGGATCCTGGTAGACCATGGCCACGCTGCGCGCCCGCAACTGGCGCAGCTCGGCCGCCGGCATCGCCATGACGTCGCGCCCGTCGACCAGGATGCGGCCGGCCTGCACCCGTCCCGCCGCCGGCAGATAACGCACCGCCGCCAGCGCCGCCGTCGACTTGCCGCAGCCGGACTCGCCCACCAGCCCGTAGGTCTCCCCGGCGCCGATGCGCAGGCTGACGTCGCGCAGCACCGGCCGGTCGCGCCCGCGCACCCGGTAGGCGACGCCCACGCCCTCGAAGCGCAGCGCGTCGCTCATCCTTCGAGGGCGCCTTGCAGCCCGTCGGCGACCAGGTTGACGCCCACCACCAGCGAGCCGATCGCCAGCGCGTCGAACAGCACCGTCCACCAATAGCCGCCGCCGATCAGGCCGTAGTTCTCGGCGATCGCCAGCCCCCAGTCCGGCGACGGCGGCTGCAGGCCGACACCAAGGAAGCTCAAGGTGGCGACGGTGAAGATCGCGTAGCCGAGCCGCACCGTGAGTTCGACGAAGATCGGCCCGGTGACGTTGGGCAGGATTTCCGCCAGCATCACGTACAGCGCGCCCTCGCCGCGCAGCCTTGCGGCGGCCACGTAGTCCAGCCCGCGCTCGGCCAGCACCGCCGCGCGCACCGTGCGGGCCACGATCGGCGCGAAGCTCAGCCCGATCGCCACGATCACCGTGAGGTTCGACGGACCCAACGCCACCAGCGCCATCAGCGCCACGATCAGCAGCGGCAGCGCCAGCACCGCGTCCACCAGCCGGCTCACGATGTTGTCGACGAGGCCGCCGAACGTGCCGGTGACGAGGCCGATGGCCGTGCCGGCCGCGACACCGAGCAGGGTCGCGAGCGGTGCCACGGTCAGGATGTCGGCGGCTCCCACGATCACCCGGCCGAACATGTCGCGCCCCAGATGGTCGGTGCCGAACCAGTGCGCCGCCGAAGGCGGGTCGAGCGTGGTCAGCAAGTCGTCGGCGAAGGGGTCGACCGGCACCACGAAGCGGCCGAACAGCGAGCAGGCGATCCAGAACACCACGATCCCCGCACCCACCAGCAACGCGGGCGAGCGGGCCAATTGCCGCAGCGCCTCGGCGCGCGGCGAGGCGACGCGTCCGGCCACCGTGGCGCTCATGCCCGCAGCCTCGGATCGAGCGCCGCGGTCAGCAGGTCGGCCAGCAATGTCGCGGCGACGAAGATCGCCCCCACCGTGAGCACGCCCGCCTCCAGCATCGGGAAGTCGCGCGACTTGGCGGCGGTGTAGATCAGGCCGCCGATGCCCTGGTAGTGGAACAGCGTCTCGACCACGACCAGGCCGCCGACCAGGTAGCCGGCCTGGGTCGCCACCACGGCGATGGTGGGCAACAACGCGTTGCGCAGCACGTGCCGCCACACCACCTGGCGGCGCGACAGGCCCTTCAGCGTCGCGGTGCGGACATAGTCGGACTCCAGCGCCGCCACGGTGCCGGCGCGCGCCATGCGGGCGATGTAGCCGAACAGCACCAGCACCAGCGGGATCGACGGCAGCACCAGGTAGTATGCCTGGGTGAGCGGCCCGGCATCGTCGGGCCAGGTCGCGGTGATCGGGAACAGGTCGAGCCAGACGCCGAGGCCCAGGATCAGCACGATGCCGGAGACGAACTCCGGCACCACCGTCGCCGACAGCCCGGTCAGCACGATGGCGCGGTCGAGCCAGCGCCCGGCGTGGAGCGCCGCGACCACGCCGCCCAGGATGCCGAGCGGCACCACGATCAGGAACGCCAGGCCGCCCAGCTTCAGCGAGTTGGCCAGCGCCGCCCCCACGAACGGCGCCACCGGCGCGCGGTAGACGTAGGAGGCACTCATGTCGCCTCGCGCGAACCGGCTGATCCAATCCCAGTATTGCAGCAGCAACGGCCGGTCGGCGCCGAGTTGATGGTCCAGCGCCGCGACCGCGCGCGGGTCGGCCAGCGGCCCCAGCACCGCGCGCCCGACATCGCCGGGCAGGAGCTGGCCACCCGCGAACACCAGCAGGCTGAGCAGCCACAGCGTCAGCAGCGACAGCCCGAGACGCACGGCGAGCAGGCGGGCGATGGCGGGGCCTCCCGCGTCAGGCGAAGTGGGCCTGGTCGAGGAACAACCGATTGGCGATCGGCGGGATGCCGGCCAGGCCTTGCTTCGTCGCCACCAGGTAGTCGTAGAAGTAGCCGAACACCACCGGCGTCTCGTCGAGCAGCAAGGTCTGGATCTGCTTGGCCAGCGCCCGCTGGCCGCCGAGGTCGGCGGCGCGGCTGTAGCCGTCCACCAACTTGTCGTAGGCGGGGTTCCTGAAGTGCGCCGCGTTCCACGGCCCGCCGCTGAGCAAGGGGGCGCGCAGGAACACGTTGGGCACCGCGCGGTGGCCGTAATCGGTGATGCCCATGGGACTGTCGAGCCAGTCCGACTGGCCGAACGCCGCCTTTCCGTAATAGGCGTCCTGGCTCTCGACGTTGAGCTTGATGCGGATGCCGACCTCCTTGGCGAAGTTCTGCAACAGCACGGCGTAGTCCGGGATCTCGATGAACCGCTCGGTGGTCAGCGTCACGTCGAAGCCGCCGGCCATGCCCGCCGCCTGCATCAGCTCGCGCGCCTGGCGGATGTCCTGCTCGCGCTGCGGCACGCTGGAATCGGTCTGCGGGTAGTCGGGCGCGAACGGGCTGTCGTTGCCGAGCGTGCCGAGGCCGCGGAACAGGCCGGCGAGCAGCTTCTTGCGGTTGAGGCTAAGCGCCAGCGCGCGCCGCACCCGCTTGTCGGCGAACGGCCCGCTGTCGCAGCGCATGTGGACCTGCTCGTGGCCGGTCCCCTTCTCGCGGATGATGCTGAAGCGCTTGTCATTGAGCAGCGCCTGGCCGCCGGAGACCGGGATTTGCTCGATCAGGTCGACCTGGCCGCCCTGCAGCGCCAGGATTTGCGGCTGCAGATCGGTGTAGAAGGTGAACTCGGTGCGGTCGGGCAGCGCCTTCGGCCCCCAGTAGTCGGCGTTGCGCACGAAGGACGCGCCGACCTTGGGCGTGTAGCGCTCCAGCTTGAACGGGCCGGTGCCGTCCCAGTTGTGCTCGTAGTCGCCCTTGTAGCTGGCCGGCAGGATGACGCAGTTGTAGTTGTCCGACGACACCACGCTGGGGAACGCCCCGTACGGCGCGTCGAGGTGGAACGCCACCGTGAGGTCGTCGACCTTGCGGGCGCCGCCAGGCGAGAGGATGCCCTTGAACGCCGAGAGCGCGTTGGACGCGTTCTTCGGGTCGCACAGCCGGTCGATGCTGGCGATCACGTCCTCCGCGCGCAGGGTGCCGCCGCTGTGGAACTTGACGTCCGGACGCAGCTTGAAGGTCCAGACCGAGCCGTCGTCGTTGTGGGTCCAGCCCAACGCCAGCACCGGCTTCAGCGTGAGGTCGGGTTGGGTCACGCACAGGAACTCGCCAGCCTGGATCAGCAGGATGAGGCCGCCATCGTCGGCGATCGTCACCGGATCGACCGTCGCGGCCGGCACGGTGAGCGCCACGCGGATGCGCCCGCCCGGCGTGCCCGCAGCCCGCGCCGGCGTCGATGCCGCCATGCCGAGCGAGCCGGCCAGCGCGCCGAGCCAGGGCAGCGACAGCCCGAGCAGGCTGCCATGACGCAGCAGGGTGCGACGATCGACGCGCCCGGAGAGCGCCTCGTCGATCAGGTCGGCGTCGAGCGCCGCCATGCCGCGCCGGGCGGCGTCGAGCTGTGTCCTGGAAAGGCGCATGACGTCCCCTCGATTGCAGGCGAAATTGGCACCCAGCTTGCGTGGCTTCCGCCCGCATCGTCAACCGAACGTGAAGCAGGAATCGCGCCATGCCCCCGTCTGATCCATACCCGCGCGACCTGATCGGCTACGGCGCCACGCCGCCGGACCCGCGCTGGCCGGGCGGCGCCCGCATCGCGGTTTCGGTCGTGCTCAACTACGAAGAGGGCGGCGAACACAGCATCCTGCACGGCGACGCGCACTCCGAGACCGTGCTGACCGACCTGGACCGGCCGCCGGCGCTGCACGGGATGCGCCACCTCAACGTCGAATCGAACTTCGAGTACGGCAGCCGGGTCGGGTTCTGGGAGGTGATGCGCGTGCTGCAATCACGCGGCGTCGCCGCCACGATCTACGCCGTCGGCATGGCGCTGGAGCGCAACCCGGAAGCGGCGGCGGCGATGGCGGCCAGCGACTTCGAGGTGGCCTGCCACGGCCAGCGCTGGATCGACTACCAATCGGTGCCCGAGGCGGTCGAGCGGGCCGACATGGCGCGCAACATCGAGGTCGTGACCCGCTTGGTCGGCCGCCGTCCGGTCGGCTGGTACACCGGCCGCCAGAGCCCGAACACCCGCCGGCTGGTGGTCGAGGCCGGTGGCTTCCTCTACGACAGCGACGCCTACAACGACGACCTGCCATACTGGACCCGCGTCGCCGGGCAGGATCACCTGGTCGTGCCGTACAGCCTCGACGTCAACGACAGCCGCATGAGCCGGGGGCAAGGCTTGGAGACCGGCGAGCAGCTCTTCGCCTACGCGCGCGACGCGTTCGATTGGCTCTATCGCAGCGGCCAGGAGGGACGGCCGCGCATGATGTCGGTGGGCCTGCACGCGCGGCTGATCGGCCGGCCGGGCCGCATCGGCGCGCTGGCGCGGCTGCTCGACCACATGCAAGCGCACGAGGGCATCTGGCTATGCCGGCGCGAGGACATCGCCCGGCACTGGATCGCCACTCACCCGCCCAGCAAGGCCTGAGCGCAGGCGTCGAGGATCGCGTCGCTGTCCAGCCCGTAGGCACGATAGATGTCCACCAAGTCGCCGCTCTGGCCGAACCGGTCCGGTCCCAGCGGCACCACGCGCTGCCCGCGCACCGCCCCCAGCCAGGCGTGCGCCGCCGGATGCCCGTCGAGGATCGTCACCAGCGCCGCTCCCGGTGCCAAGGGCGCCAGCAGCCGCTCGACATGGCTCGTCGCGTCCCGCTCGCCGCCGCGCCGCCGGCGTGCCGCGTCGAGCCAGTCGGCGTGCAGCCGGTCGGGGCTGGTCAGCGCCAGCAGGCCAGCGTCCGGCACCTCGGCCCGCAACTCCGCGAACGCCGCCTGCGCTTCCGGTGCCACCGGCCCCTGGTAGGCCAAGGCGATCCGCGCCCCCGAACCCGGCGGCACGACCCAGTGCCCGCCCGCGATCACCGCCTCGGGGTCGAGCGCGCGCTCGGGCTGCTCCAGTTGCCGCGTCGACAGCCGCAGCCACACCGCCGAGCCTTCCGGCTGCTGCATGAACCAGAACGCGTGGCGCAGCAGGATCGCCAGCTCGTCGACATGCGACGGCTCGTAGCTGGCCAGGCGGTCGGCCGCCATGCCGATCAGCGGCGTGTTGACCGACTGGTGCTGGCCGCCCTCCGGCGCCAGCGTCACCCCCGAAGGCGTGGACACCAGCAGGAAGCGCGAATCCTGGTAGCAGGCGTAGATCAGCGCATCGAGGCCGCGGTTGACGAACGGGTCGTACACCGTGCCCACCGGCAGCAGCCGGGTGCCGTGCAGCGGCGCCGCCAGGCCGGCGGCGCCCAGCAGCAGGAACAGGTTCTGCTCGGCGATGCCCAGCTCGATGTGCTGGCCCTTTGGCGTCATGCCCCAGCGCTGCGCGCTGGCCAGCTTGGAGTCGCGGAACACGTCGTTGCGGGTGTGCCGGTCGAACACCCCGCGCCGGTTCACCCACGGCCCGAGATTGGTCGAGACGGTGACGTCCGGGCTCATCGTCACCACGCGCGACGCGAGTTCGCGCAGATCGCCCTCGCCGCGCCCGATTTCGGCCAGCATGTCGCCGAAACCCGACTGCGTGCTCACCTTGCGGCCGGCGAGCTTGGGCCGCGGCAGCGCCGCCGGCACCGCCACCTCGGCGGCCGGCAGCGAGCGGCCTTGCGGCGTCAGCTTGCGCGCGAACGGCACGCCGTCGAGGAACGCGCGCAGCTCCGCCTCGGTGGCGTCGAGGCCCTCGAACGCGTCCCACTCGTGCCCCGGCCGGATGTGCATCCGCTCGCGGAACAGTTCCATCTGCTCGCGGCTCATCATGCCGGCGTGGTTGTCCTTGTGGCCGGCGAACGGCAGACCCATGCCCTTGATGGTGTAGGCGATGAAGCAGGTCGGCTGGTCGCCCAGGGCGTCGGCGGCGCGCAGGTGGCCGATCACCGTCTCGATGTCGTGGCCGCCGAGGTTGGTCATCAGCGCCGACAGCTCGTCGTCGTCGAGCGGGTCCACGATCGCCCGCACCCCCTCGTCACGGCCGAGGTCGGTCAGCAGGGCGGCGCGCCAGGCCGCCCCGCCCTGGAAGGTGAGCGCCGAGTACAGGCTGTTCGGGCAGTCGTCGATCCATGCCCGCAGCGCCTCGCCCCCCGGGCGCAGGAACGCCGCTTCCAGCAGGCGCCCGTATTTGATGGTGACGACGTTCCAGCCCATGTCCTGGAACAGACCCTCGATGCGGCCGAACAGCCGGTCGGGCACCACGCTGTCGAGGCTCTGGCGGTTGTAGTC
>CAXTVL010000129.1:0-7260 GCA_964247515.1 uncultured Acetobacteraceae bacterium
CGCGGCGCAGTCGCGACACACCGGCCGCTCGCGCCCGGCCGCCACACCCTGCCCGGCATGGGCGAAGCCGCGGCCGCAATGGTCGCAGCACAATGCCGACACGAAAGCGGTCGCGGCGAAGCAGTCCGCGCAGAACAGGCCGGGAGCCGCGACCGGCTGGTCGCAGGTTAGGCATTCCGGCGGCAGCAGCAGGTCGAGCACGCCGCGGCCGGTGGCGCGGGCTGCGCTGGCCGCCAGCAATCCCCATCTCGGCAGCATCATGCGGCGCAGGGTGGACCCGAATGGTTGACGAAATGCATATCTTCGACCGCCGGGCCGTCCGGCGTCACCGCAGTCGCGCCGCCGTCACCGTCGCCGGCGTCGCTCCGGTGTTGCGGGATGCGGCGGAGCGGCTGCTCGACCGCCTCGACGACACAACCCGGCGGTTCGAGTCGGCACTCGACGTCGGCGGGCGCGGCGTGGTGGCGCGGCTGCTGCGCGCGCGCGGTATCGCCAGCGTGGTCGCCTGCGACCTGTCGCCCGCGATGGCGGCGCGCTCGGCCCCGCTCGCCGTCGCCGTCGACGAGGAGCACCTGCCGTTCGCGCCGGCCAGCTTCGACCTGGTGGTGGCGAGCCTCGCCTTGCACTGGGTCAACGACTTGCCGGGCTGCCTGATCCAGTTGCGCCAGGCGCTGCGCCCGGACGGGCTGCTGCTGGCCAGCCTGCCGGCGCTGGGCACGCTGGGCGAGTTGCGCGCGGCGCTGGCCGAGGCGGAGAGCGAGCTGGCCGGCGGCGTGTCGCCGCGGGTGTCGCCGTTCCCTGACCTGCGCGACTGCGCCAGCCTGCTGCAACGCGCCGGCTTCGCGCTCCCGGTCGCCGATGTCGAGGACATCACGCTGCTGTACGCCGAGCCGTCGCACCTGCTGCGCGACCTACGCCACGCGGGCGAGGGCAACGCCGTGGCGCTGCGCGAGCGCCGCACGCCGCCGGCGTCGCTGTTCGCCACCGCCCTGGGCCGCATCCCGGTCCGTGACGGCCGTATCCCGGCGACGCTGCGGCTCGCGATGCTGACCGGCTGGGCGCCGGCGCCGTCGCAACCGCGAGCGCTGCGTCCGGGGAGTGCCCGCACGTCGCTGGCGGCGGCGCTGGGCGACGGGGTGGAATCTTGACCCGGACGGCGACATAACCCGTCACCACCGCAACCGAAGGACTCCGACATGCCGACCGCCTTGATCCGGCTCGCCGTCATCGCCGCCCTCACCCTGCCGCTCGGCGCCTGCTTCTTCTACAGCGACACCACGCCACGCCCTGTCCTGGTGCAGCCGGCGCCGCCGTCCGGCAGCGTGGTGGTGCAGCCGCAGAACCCGTAGCGCCGCCCCTCGCCGATCAGCCTCCGGTGACGCTCATGTGGCGCGTCACCATCGGGCGGTCGTGGCGGCGGTCGATGACGAAGTCGTGGCCCAGCGGCTTGCGCGCGACCGCCGCCCGGATCGCGGCGTCGAGCCGCTCGTCCGACCCGTCGGCGCGCAGTACCGCGCGCAGGTCGGCGGCGTCGTCCTGGCCCAGGCACATGTACAGCGTGCCGGTGCAGGTCAGACGCACGCGGTTGCAGCTCTCGCAGAAATTGTGCGTCATCGGCGTGATGAAGCCGATCCGCGCCCCGGTCTCGGCGACGGTGTAGTAGCGCGCCGGTCCGCCGGTCGCGTAGTCGCTCTCCTGCAGCGTCCAGCGCTGGCGCAGCCGGCCGCGCACCACCGACAGTGGCAAGTACTGTCCGGCGCGCCCGCCCTCGACCTCGCCGAGCGGCATGGTCTCGATCAGGCAGAGGTCGAAGCCGTGCTCGCCACACCAGGCCAGCATGGCGTCGAACTCGCCCTCGTTGACGCCCTTCAGCGCCACCGCGTTGATCTTGACCGCGAGCCCCGCCGCCTGCGCCGCGAAGACGCCGTCCAGCGTGCGCCGCAGGTCGCCCCAGCGGGTGATCGACGCGAACTTGTCCGCGTCCAGCGTGTCCAGGCTCACGTTGACGCGGCGCACCCCGGCGGCGTGGAGCGCCTCGGCGTGCTTCGTGAGCTGGCTGCCGTTGGTGGTCACGGTCAGCTCGCGCAACCCGCCTGGCCCGATCCGGCGGCCCAGCGCCTCGAACAGCGACAGCACGTTGCGCCGCACCAGCGGCTCGCCGCCGGTGATGCGGATCTTGGTGGTGCCGAGCCGGATGAACGCGGCGCAGAGGCGTTCCAGCTCCTCGAGACTGAGCACCTCCGCCTTGGGCAGGAACGTCATGTCCTCGGCCATGCAGTAGACGCAGCGCAGGTCGCAGCGGTCGGTGACGGAGACGCGCAGGTAGGTGATGGCGCGGCCGAACGGGTCGATCATGGCGCATGATGTCGGCCGATTGCGCCGATCGTTCAACCCCGCGAGCGGTCGACCGGCTCCAGCGCCACCGCCTGCGCGTTCACCAAGACCTTGCCGGCGTGCTCGAAATTCACCGTAACCCGGCCGCCCACCACCGACTGCACCTGTCCCACGCCCCAGTCCGGCCGCCCCGGGTGGCGAACCCATAGGCCAGGCTCCAGGACTGCCCCGCCTGTCGGCATTTCCGTTGCGCCTCCGACCCGATTTCCTGTATCCGCACGCCATGGCGGAACCACGGGACTCTGACGCGCTGGCGTTGGCCGAGTTGCTGGCGCGGCGGCTGTGCCACGAGTTGGCGGGGCCGGCCGGGGCGGTCGCGGGCACGCTGGAACTGGCGCTCGAAGAGCGCGACCTCGACACCGTGGCGGCGGCGCACGAGCAGGCGGCGCTGCTGGTGACAAGGCTGCGGCTGCTGCGCGCCGCCTGGGGCGACGGCGAGACGATGGACGCGGGCGAGCTGCTTGCGCTGTCGGCCGGGCTGCCGCGCGCGGCCAAGGTCCAGACCGAGCTCGACCGGCTCGATCCCGGCGTGCGGTTCGCGGCACCCGTGGCACGGCTGCTGCTGAACGTGCTGCTGCTCGCGGGCGAGTGCCTGCCGCGCGGCGGGCGCGTCACGGTGGCCAGCGTCGGCCCGGGCATCGACGTGTCGCTGCACGGACGCGATGCGGCATGGCCCGCCAGCCTCGCGGCGATGCCGGGGGGGAGCGTCGCGTGGCGCGATATCGACGCGCGGCACCTGCAGGCGCCACTCACGGCGGCGCTCGCGCAAGACGCCGGGATCGCGCTGCGCCCCGGCCCTCCCGACGAGGCGGCGCCGTCGCTGCTGATCGCCGCCTGATACGCTGCATTGCAGCAAACGCTCTGCGCGGCGGCCGAACCGCCCGCCATATTGCCTCTCCCACCGCGGATGCCGGCCATGAAAATCTCGCTACCCCTGTTCGCCCTGGCGCTGGCCGCGTTCGGCATCGGCACCACCGAGTTCGTCATCATGGGCTTGCTGCCCGATGTGGCCGCCGACCTCGGCGTCGGCGTGCCGCGCGCCGGGTTGCTGATCAGCTGCTACGCGCTGGGCGTCGTGGTCGGCGGCCCGCTGCTGGCGACGGCGGTGGCCGGCATGGCGCGCAAACGGGCGCTGCTGTGGTTGCTGGCGTTGTTCGTGGCCGGCAACGCCGCCTGCGCGCTGGCGCCCGGCTACGGCCTGCTGATGGCGGCACGGGTCGCGACCGCGCTGTCGCACGGCACCTTCTTCGGCATCGCCTCGGTGGTGGCGACCGGGCTGGTGCCGCCGGCGCAGCGCTCGCGCGCCATCGCCTTCCTGTTCTCCGGCCTCACCCTGGCCAACGTGCTCGGCGTGCCGCTCGGCACCGCGCTGGGTCAGTGGGCCGGCTGGCGCGCCACCTTCGCGGCCATCGTGCCGATCGGGGTGCTGGCGGCGCTCGCGATCTGGCGCTGGCTGCCGTCGCGGCCAGCGGAAGCCCGTCCCCGCTTGCGCCAGGAACTCGCGGCGTTGCGGCGGCCACAGGTGGTCTTGGCGCTGGGTGCCAGCGTGCTGGCGTCGGCCAGCCTGTTCAGCGGCTTCACCTTCATCACGCCGATCCTGGAGCGGGCGGCCGGGCTGTCGCCGCGTCAGGTGACGTGGGTGCTGGTGCTGTTCGGCATCGGCATCACCGCGGGCAACCTGGTCGGCGGCCGGCTCGCGGATTGGCGGCAACTCCCGGCGCTGGTCGGCATCAGTGCCACGTTGATGCTGGTGGCGGCGCTGTTCGGCTTCACCAGCCACACCGCGATCCCGGCGGCGCTCACCGTCATCGTCTGGGGCGCGGTGCAGTTCGCCTGCGGGGCACCGTTGCAGGTTCGGGTGGTGGACGCGGCGGCGGGCGCCCCCAACCTGGCCTCCACGCTGAACCAGAGCGCGTTCAACCTCGGCAACGCCACCGGCGCCGGCATCGGCGCCGCCGCGCTGGCGGCCGGGATGCCGTATGGCGACCTGCCGTTCGTGGCGTCGGCGCTGGCCGCCGCCCTGCTGCTGACGGTGCTGGCGGCGGCCTGGCAGGAACGCGCGACGGCGCTGGCCCAGGCGCGGTCAGTGGCCGGGGTTGGCGCCTGAGAAGTCGGGCGCGGCCAGCCCCGACGCCGCCAACTGCTCGACCAGCGCGTGCTTCAGCCGCTCCAAGCCTTCGTCGCTGCCGGCCTCGGCGCGCGCCACCAGCACCGCCTGGGTGTTGGAGGCGCGCAGCAGCCACCAGCCATCGTCGGTCTGCACCCGCACGCCGTCGATCTCGGACACCTTGGCACCCTGCTCGCGCAGCCGGCCGGCGACCTCGGTGATGACCGCGAACTTGCGCGTGTCGTCGCACTCGAAGCGCAGCTCCGGGGTGTTGACCACCTGCGGCAGCGCCAGGCGCACCGCCGACAGCGGACCGTTCATGCGCGCCACGATGCCGAGCAGACGCACCGCGGCGTAGAGCGCGTCGTCGAAGCCGTACCAACGGTCGGCGAAGAACACGTGGCCCGACATCTCGCCGGCCAGCGGGCTGCCGAGTTCGGCCATCTTGGCCTTGATCAGGCTGTGCCCGGTCTTCCACATCAACGGCGTGCCGCCGGCCTTGCCGATCTCGTCGAACAGCACCTGGCTCGCCTTGACGTCGGCGATGATGGTGGCCCCCGGACGTTCCTTCAGCACGTCGCGCGCGAGCACGATCAGCAACTGGTCGCCGAACAGGATGCTGCCGGTGTCGTCGACCACGCCGATGCGGTCGGCGTCGCCGTCGAAGGCGATGCCGAGGTCGGCGCCGCGCGCCCGCACCTCGGCCGCCAGCGCCTCGACGTTCTTCGGCACGGTAGGGTCCGGATGGTGGTTGGGGAAGCGGCCGTCGATGTCGCCGAACAGCACGGTGTGGTTGCCCGGCAGCGAGGCCAGCAGGCGCGGCAGCACGTCGCCGGCGGCGCCGGTGGCGGTGTCCCACACCCCGTTGAGCCGCCCGTCGCCGCCGGCCCAGTCGCTCAGCAGGCGCGCCACGTACTCCTTGGAAACGTCGACGTCGCGCTCGCTGCCGGCGGCCTCGTCCACCACGTCGCCGGCCGCCGCCATGGCGCCGATCTGCTTGATCTGCTCGCCGAAGAACGGCTTGCGCTCCAGCATCATCTTGAAGCCGTTGTAGTCGGGCGGGTTGTGGCTGCCGGTGATCATCACCGCCCCCGACGTCTCCATCGCGGTCGAGGCGTAGTACAGCATCGGCGTGGGGCCGCGGCCGACCCGGATCACCTCCATGCCGCTGGCCTTGAGCCCCGCCACCAGCGGCGGCTCCAGGTCGGGCGAGGACAGCCGGCCGTCATAGCCGACCGCCACGGTGCGGCCGCCGTTGCGCGACACCACGCTGCCGAAGCAGCGGCCGATGGCGAACGCGTCGGCCGGGTGCAGGGTGCGGCCGACGATGCCGCGGATGTCGTACTCGCGCAGCATGGATGGCTCGAAATCGTGCTTGAACGCCATGGTGGACCTCGCTTCCCTGACACGTGCTCCCGGCTTAACGCAGCCGGGGCGATGTCGGCGGCATCGCTGTCCGTCAGGCTTAAGCCGGTTCGGCCACCTCGTCGATGTAGTGGCGCAGGAACCGGCGCACCGCGGGGCCGAGATCGGGCCGCTTCAGCGCGAAGGCGAGTTGCGCCTCGAGGAAGCCCACCTTGTCGCCGCAGTCGAACCGGCGGCCCTCGTAGCGCAGCCCGTGGAACGGCACCCGGCCGATCAGCTTGGCCATCGCGTCGGTGAGCTGCACCTCGTTGCCGGCGCCGCGCTCCATCGACGAGAGGAAATCGATCACCTGCGGCATGAGCACGTAGCGGCCGATGATCGACAGGTTGGACGGCGCCTCGGCCGGTTTCGGCTTCTCGACCAGGCCGCGCACCTCGACCAGCCGGCCGTCGTCGGCGCCGATGTCGAGGATGCCGTACTTGTTGGTCTGCTCGCGCGGCACTTCCGTGACCGCGACGACGCAGCCGCCGGTCTGGTTGTAGGCGTCGGCCAACTGGTGCGTCACCGGCGTGTCGGCCAGGATCAGGTCGTCGGGCAGCAGGATCGCGAACGGGTCGTCGCCGATGAAGGCGCGGGCGCACCAGATGGCGTGGCCGAGACCCAGCGGCTCCTGCTGGCGCACCGTGGTGATCGAGCCGGGCGGCATCTGCGCGTCGCGCAGCATCTTCAGCTCGGCGTCCTTGCTGCGCTGGGTCAGCACCGCCTCCAGCTCGAACGCCACGTCGAAATGCTCGACCAGCGCGGTCTTGCCACGGCCAGTGACCATGCAGAACTGCTCGATGCCGGCGGCGCGCGCCTCCTCGATCGCGTATTGGATCAGGGGCTTGTCGACCACCGGCAGCATCTCCTTGGCCATCGCCTTGGTGGCCGGGAGGAAGCGGGTGCCGAGGCCGGCGACGGGGAGCACGGCTTTGCGCAACGGTTTGATCACGGTGCGTTCACTTTCGATTTGTACTCATGTCCGGGGCCCGAGGATGGCGATTGGTTGCACGTCGTCGTTGCCCAAACAAGCGACAACGGCCTTGCGCCGGTTACGAAGCGTCAACGCAGCAGCGTGTCGCGGGCCTGGTTGATCCGCGCCGCAAGCCAGTCGGAGCCGCCGCGGTCGGGGTGCGCCGCCTGCATCAGCCGCAGATAGGCGGCCTGGATCGCCGCCCGGTCGGCGCCGCTCGGCAGGCCCAGCACGTCGAACGCCTCGTCGCGCGACATCCGGGAGGCGGCCGGACGCGGGGCGCCAGCCGCACGCCGCCATGGTGGCTTGGTGCCAGGCCGCATCCACTCCCACACCGTCGGCTCCACGAAAGCCAGGGCGGCGATGCCGAGACCCACACGGC
>CAXTVL010000130.1:0-6293 GCA_964247515.1 uncultured Acetobacteraceae bacterium
TCTCGAGGCCACGCGGCGCCGTGGCACCGCAGTAGCGGCGCACCATCGCGGCGCAGAACGCGGCGAACGCCTCCGGCTCGCGCGGCGGCGCCGTGTAGTGCGGCCACAACCCGGCCTCCTCCGGCGTGAAGCAGAACGTCACCGTGACGGCGAACTCGTCCAGCGCCCGCATCTGCCGGTCGAACCACGCGGCGGCGCCCGGCCGTCCCCAATCGGCCCAGGACAGGCCGGTGCGCAGATGCGTGACCCCCAGCGCGCGCATCTGGCGCACCGCGTCGTCGAGCCGGTGGTCCTCGAAGTGGAACCATTGGCACAGCCCGAGCTGTGGAGTGAACTCGGGAAACACGCGCGCCGCGCGCTTCGCCCGTCCGTGCTCGTCGAACAGGCCCATGTGGAAGTGCCGGTAGTACGACGAGCCTTCGGCCTCCTTGTGCCGCGTGGTCGCGGGCCACGCGGCGGGCAGGTCGTACAGGCTGTACCAATGCACCCGCGGCGAACGGCCGCGCAGCAGCTCGGCGGTGCGCCGCAGGCCCCATTCCTGCACTTCCTCGGCGCCGAAGGTCGAGATGCCGACTTCGGACACCCAGACCGGCAGCGCCGTCTCGGCGGCGATGCTGGCGATCTTGGCCGGCCACTCGTCCAGCATCCAGTGGTTCCAGTCGAGCGGGAAGCCGTGCACCGCCACGGCGTCGAGATGGTCCAGCACGCCCTGGCCGATCAGGCAGCGGATGAAGTCGGGGTCGATCGGCGAGATGCCGCCCAGCACCCTCGGCAGGCCCGGC
Source organism: uncultured Acetobacteraceae bacterium (assembly GCA_964247515.1). GTDB lineage: Bacteria > Pseudomonadota > Alphaproteobacteria > Acetobacterales > Acetobacteraceae > CAVRQM01. The sequence goes on from CAXTVL010000130.1 coordinate 783, forward strand.
GCCTCGGCGGCGATCGCCTGGGCGGCCAGGCGCGTCATCGTGGCGAAGCGCTCCCAGCCGGGGTCGGCCTCCAGGTCCCAGTGCGACTTGTTGTTGGGCTCGTTCCAGATCATCGCCGCCTCGATCATGGCGCGCTCCTCGGATAGACCGCGCCATAGCCGGGATCGGGGCGTTCGACGCGGCGGCAGACGTACACTTCCTCCTCCGGATGCTCGAGGAGCGCGAAGCCCGCGCTGCGCAGCATGGCCTCCGAGGCGGCGCGGTTCGGCGCCCACCAGTTCGTCGGATCGCCGGAATACGAGCGCTCGATGAAGTGCAGCTTCGGGTAGCCGGGGTCTTCGAAGATGTCGGTGGTCCAAAACGGGTAGTCGGCATCGAGCGGCGGCACCGCGTCGCTGCCGCGCTGCAAGGTCTGGAACACCAGCAGGTCACGCGCCACGTGCTCGTGGATCAGGTCGAGCGCCAGCAGCGGGTGGCGCAGGTGGTAGAGCACGCCCACGAACAGCACGACGTCGAACCGCTCGCCCAGGGCGCCCACGTCGTACACCGACAACTGGCGAAACTCGATGTCCAGCCCCTCCACCTCGGCGGCGAAGCGGGCCTGCGCCAGGTAGTCCGCGTCGAAATCGACCGCGAGCACCCGCGACGCGCCGCGTCGCTTCATCTCCATCGCGTAGAACCCGCCGTTGCAGCCGATGTCGAGCACGCTCAGCCCGGCGAGGTCGCGCGGGATGGCGTCGCGGAAACGCTGCCACTTCACGTTCGGGTAATCGCCCAGGAAGTGCTCGGGCGCGGTCCGCACGCCGCGCAGGTCGAGGTTGTGGAACCACGGCCCCAGGGCTTGTGCCCGCTCGGCGATGCGCTCCGGCGACCAGATGGTCATGACGCGCCCGCCCGCAGGCGCGCGCCGCCGTCCAGCAGGTGCATCGCCTCGCGATAGCCGTTCAAGGTGCCGACATCCACATAGCTCTCCCCGGCGCGCGCGCCGAATGCCTCGCCGCCCAGCGCCAGCCAGGCGTTGACCAGCGTGCCGATATACTCATCGGCGCGCTCGCGTTCGCGCCACAACGCGTGCAGCCCGTGCAGCACGCCGGGCGCGAGCTTGAACGCGCCCCAGACCCAGCCGGGACCCGACGCCGCCGTCTTGACGACGATGCGCTCGATCCGCCCGGCGGCGTCGGTCTCCACCCTGTCGAACAGCTCCGGGCGCGCCACCGGGAACAGCAGGAAGCTGGTGCGGTCGTCCGGCAGTGCCGCCAGCGCGTCGTCGGGGAACCAGATCGTGTCGGGCAGGCCCACGATCACCGGCTCGTCGCGCGGGATCAGCGGCAACGCCTGGAAGATCGCGTCGCACAGCCCTGCCGCCCGGTTCTGGATCACGTAGGCCAGCGACGCCAGGCCGTAACTGCCGCCGTAGTACTGCAGGATGTCGGACTTCAGCGGCGAGATCACGAAGCACACCTTGCCGGCGCCGCCGCGCACCATGCGTTCCAGCAAGTACTCGCTGACCGCGCGTGGCCGCTCCACGCCGCCATCGTCGCGGCTGCCGACCGGCAGCAGCTCCTTGGAGAAGGCGAGCGGCTGGATACGGGTCCCGGTGCCCGCGGCCGGGATGATGCCCCACATCGCTCAGGCCTCCAGCGCCACCGGATGCGCCGCGCCTTCGAGCAGCCGCACCAGCTCGCGCGCGCGGTGGTCGCTGGAGTGCTCGGCCAGCACCCGCTCGCGGGCGCGCCCGGCGATGGCGCGCAAATCTGCGTCGGAACGGTCGAGCGCCGCGAGGCAATCCTCGGTGTGGCGCGCGACCAGGATCTGCTCGCCCGGCGTGAAGAAGGCGTCGAGGCCGTCCCACCAGTCGCTCAGGATCGGTGCCCCGCACGCCGCGGCCTCGAACAGTCGGCCGGACGGGCACCAGCCCATGCGCGCCATCGCGGCCCGGGTCACGTTCAGCGTGAGCCGCGACGAGCCGTAGAACTCCGGGTGCTCCGATGGCGGCAAATGGCGCACGAAGAAGATGTTGCCGGCCCAGGGGAAGTCCTGCGGATACTGCGCGCCGCCGATCACGAAGCGCCGCCGCGGCAGCCGCCGCGCCGGCTCCACGAACAGGCGCTCCAGCGTCGCCTGCCGGTCGGCGGCATAGGTACCGAGATAGGACAGGCTGCCGGCGAAACGCTCCTGCGGCGGCGCCGGGCGGTGCGACGCGGGGTCGACCGAGCCATACAACGGCGCCACGCGCCGCGCCCCGAGCCGCTGGCGCAGCATGTCCAACGCGGCGCCCCCGGTGTAGCTCAGCACCAGGTCGAACCCGGCGAGGTCGTCCGCCGGCAGGTAGCCGACCGTCTCGCCGGCGTCGAGCCTGGCCAGCGTCACCGGGGTGTCGAGGTCGTAGAAGCAGCGCACGGAGACTGGGCTGTCCCGCGACAGCGCCGCGGCGGCGAGGGCGTCGGGGCAATAGGAGGTGACGATGGCGGCATCGGCCTCGCGCAGCGCGCGCCGGGCCCGCGGCAGCACCTCGTCCCAGTCCCGGTACAGCGCCAGTTCGCCGCCCTCGGGCAGGTGGTCGAGGTCGCGGTTCTGCGCGTAGTAGGGGACGTCGCGCTCGAAGAACGTGACGCGGTGGCCCTGGCGCAGCAACGCCGCGATCAACGCCCGCCAGAGCGGCGCGTGCCCGTTGCCCCAGGACGAGCTGACCGACAGCCCGAACACCACCAGTCTCATGCCCGCATCGAACCTCGTCGCGTCCCGTGTTCGTGAATGTTTGTCACGACGCCCTGAACGTGCCGGTCCCGGCACGGTTGCAACGTTCGCCGGACGCAACCCTTGCCGGGCGACGGTGTTGTCCCGCCTGACCGCGACCGGCAACAGGGGAGACTCCACGATGGCTCAAGGAATGGGCGGCCACTCGACCTCGAACGTCATGCACCACCTCAAGGGCGTGAGCTTCCCGGCAACCCGCGACGACCTGTCGAAGCTCGCGAAGCACAACCACGCCGGCAAGGACATCCTCGACGTGATCCACGCCATGCCGGAGCGGAAATACGAGAGTGTCGCGGAAATCCTGAAGGGCGTCGGCGAGGGCGAGCACAAGTAGCGCCGGCTAGCCCGGTTTCGGCGCGCCCGTCTCGGTGGCGATCCGCAGCAGGGTCGCCATGATGCGGCTGCCGGCGCGCAACGTGCCGGCGAGATTGCCGGAGACCTTGGACTCGCCCGCGATGCGGCGGCGGTACGGCACCGGCACTTCCTGGATGCGCAGGCCGCCGCGCGCCGCGCGCATCTGCATCTCGAGGTTCCAGCCATAGCCCATCTCGCGCAGCCCGAGCCCCGCCAGCACCTGCGGCCGGATCGCCCGCAGCGCGCACATGTCGCTGTAGCGCACCCCGGTCGCGATACCGATGCCAAGCCCGATGACCTGGCCGGCCAGCACCTGATGCCACAACATGCTGCCGGGCTCGCGCGCGCCGCGGGTGCGGCTCGCGATCACGAAGTCGCGGCTGTCGTCGGCAATCGGCGCCAGCAGCAGCGGCAACGTCTCCGGCACGTCGGCACCGGCGCCGTCCATGAACACGAGGATGTCGGCGCCGCGCTCGGCGGCCAGCGCCGCGCCCGACGCGCAGGCCCGGCCGTAGCCGCGCCGGTGCTCCACCAGCACCGTGGCGCCGGCCGCGCGCGCCTCGGCGGCGGTGGCGTCGCGGCTGTTGCCGTCGACCACGATCACTTCGTCCACCATGCCCACCACGCCGCGCACCGTGGGGCCGATGGCGCCGGCCTCGTTCAGCACCGGGATCACGACGGCGATGCGCACGGCGTCAGAGGCTCCAGCGCAGGCCGCAATTGGCGCACGCCTTGGGCGGTGTGTCGGACAGCAGGCCAGCGCGGAAATCCTGGTAGCGCGGGCCGTTCCAGATCTCGCGCAGCGTCTGCTGCGAGGCGTCGCCCAGGGTGAACTGGTCGTAGCCGTCCATGGTGAACGGCGCGATGCAGCACGGGATCGAGCGGCCGTGCGCGGTGAAGTACATCAGCGACCACGGCCGGCGGCACAGCGACCACGGCTTGTCGTCGGTCTCCCGCTTCAGGCTGGTGCCGGGCTCGGTGGCGCCCGAGGCGTCGAACACCATGCCGAGGCTGGCCGCCAGCGCCGTCGCCTCGCGCAGCCGGACGGCTTCCTCGCCGGCCACGTTCTCGAACAGCGCCTGCTCCTGGCGCGCCAGGCCACGGCCCTCCGGCATGAACACCAGGCGTTGCAGGTGGACCTCGGCCACGCCGATGTCGTGCGCCAGGGCGATGAAGGCGGGGAGCTGGTCGATGGTCTCGCGCATCCCGGTCAGCCACAGCGAGACGCGCGGCTTGTCCCAGCCGCCGGCCTTCTGCGCCGCGGTGAACGCGCGCACGTTGCGCACGATGCGGTTGAAGTAGTCCTTGCCGCGCACCGCGAGGAACGAGGCGGCATCGGCGGCGTCGAGCGAGACGCGCAGCTCGTCCAACCCGGCCTCGGCCAAGGCGCGGCCGTTCTTCGGGTTCAGCAGCGTGCCGTTGGTGTTGAACAGCACGTGCGCGCCGCGCGCCTTGAGGTACTTCACCATGCGCGGCAAGTCCTTCACCAGCATCGGCTCGCCGACGCCGTGCAGCACCACGCGCGAGATGTTGGGCACCTGGTCCACGATCTTGGTGAACAGCTCCCACGACATGTCGGCCGGGGGTTCGAGCTCCTCGAAGGTGCGCGGACAGGTCTCGCACAGCAGGTTGCAGCGGTTGGTGGTCTCCAAATAGAGGCAGACCGGCTCCTGGGTCGCGAGCGGGCCGCGCTCGTCGCCGATCGCCTCGAAGTAGCGGCGCGGGTCGGCGGCGGTCTCTACGGGCTGGTCCATCGGCGAACTCCTCTTGTGGCGAGCGGGCGTTTCCAGTCCAGCACCGCAAGTGCGATCGCGGGCGCGAACACCAAGGCCCGCCAGGCGAATCGCGCGCCCGGCGGGTCGATGTAGAGCAGCAAGGCCGCGGCCCCGAGATAGATGGCTGATCTTTGCGGAGAGATTGCGGCGAACACGCCGAGCCAGGTGAAATACCACGGATAATGCGGGCTCAACGCCACCAGCGTGAAGGTCGCGAGCGCCCCGGCCCGCGTGGCGACGCGCACCGGGTCCGGCGCGTAGCGCGACCATAGCCAGGCGGCGGCGGCCAACCCGCCGCCGCCCGCGCCCCGGAACTCGGCGCCGGCCCAGTGCGGCAATGGCGTGAGCAGGCCCAGCCCGAGCAGCAGCCAGACGCCGCTGCCGGTGTCGACACCCTCCTCGGCGGCGTAGCCCGGCAGGAAGCCCAGCACGTTCCGGCCGGCGCCGATGTAGCAGGCGTACAGCGCCAGCACGGTGAGCAGGCCCGCGAGCGGCAGCCGCCAGTCGCCGCGGCGCCAGAACGCGGGCGCGATGGCGGCGGGCAGGAACTTCACCAGGAAGGCGGCGGCGAGCAGGATGCCGAGCAGGGTTTGCCGCCGGGCAAAGAAGCCGTGCGTGCGCGGGG
>CAXTVL010000130.1:6303-7254 GCA_964247515.1 uncultured Acetobacteraceae bacterium
ATCCACGCCATGCCGCTCCTCGGAAGTGGCCGCACGACGCACGACGCTCGCCGCACCTGATGCCGCGTCGAACGCGTGGATGGCCGGGTCCAGCCCGGCCATGACGAGGGAGGAGGGTGGTCGCGCCGCCGTCACCAGCAGCGCCGCCGCCGAGAGGGCCACCACCATGGCGTCGAGGTGGCCGTTGCCGGCGAACTCCCAGGCCGGCAGCGGCGCCCAGAGCAGGATCAGCAGCCGCCCGGACGGCAGGCCCATGCGGCGCAGCAGCGCCGCGGCGCAACCCGCCCCCGCCAGCTCGAACGCGACCATCGCCACGCGCATGATTCGCGGGGTCTGGCCGAGCCAGGCGATCGCCGCGAAGACCATCTCGGCCAACGGCGGATAGATGGTGCGCGCGGTGGCGGCGCGGTTGATGTGCGGGTAGATCGCGCCGTCGCGCAGCGCCGCCAATGCCGGGTCGGCCGGCAGGTAGCGGTACGGGTTGATGCCGGCGAGCTGCACGCGGCCGTCCCAGACGTAGCGGAACAGGTCGCTGGAGAGGAACATCGGCGAGGCGAGCGGGATCAACCGCATCGCCGCCGCCACCGCCAGCACCAGCCACAGCGGCGCCTCGCCGGGACAGCGCAGCATCCGCGCCACGGCGAACAGGTAGACCCCGCCCGCCAGCGTCTGCAGTGCCACGAACGCGTAGATGCGGGTATAGCCGACCCCGCCGATGCGCAGCTCGCTGCCGTCGTGCAGCGCCTGCCCGGCCGCGACCAGCAGCACCAGCGACGCGCCGGCCAGCGGCAGCGCGCGGTTCAACCTTCCGATGCCAGCAGCCCGGCGACGTCCAGCTCGCGGCAACAGGCGGCGGTGGCCGGGGCGGCGTAGGGAAGCAGCCCGTCGGCGCGCGGCGGCTCGCCGGCCAGCAGCCGGCGCAGCGTCTCCGGGCGGATCAGCGGGTTGTCG
>CAXTVL010000131.1:0-7214 GCA_964247515.1 uncultured Acetobacteraceae bacterium
TTCCTGCCGGTCGTCGGCCAGGATCACCTGCAGCCCCGCCGCGGACGCTGCCCGCGCCGCCGCCAGCCCGGCCGGGCCGCCGCCCACCACCAGCACGTCGCAATGCGCGCTGCGGGTTTCGTAATGCTGCGTGTCGGGGTCGGTGTGGGCACGGCCGAGGCCGGCCATGGCGCGGATGCGCGGCTCGAAACGGTGCCAGTCCGGGCGCATGAAAGTCTTGTAGTAGAACCCGGCCGGCAGGAAGCGGTGCAGCAGGTCGAGCGCGCCGGCCCGGTCGCGCTCCACCGATGGGCGGCCGTTGACCCCGCGCACCGCCATGCCCGGGCGCAGGTCGACCAATGTGGCGCGGGCATTGGCCTCGTGCGCCCCCTGCCAGGCCACGTCGACGATGGCGTTGGGCTCCTCCGACCAGGCGCCGTAGACGCCGCGCGGACGGTGGTACTTGAACCCGCGCCCGACCACCCGGACATCGTTGGCCAGCAGTGCCGATGCGATCGTGTCGCCGTGGAACCCGCTCAGGCTGCGGCCTTCCCAGGTGAACGGGACCGGCCGCGCGCGGTCGATGCGGCCGCCCGCGGCCAGGCGCGCGGCGGTCATGGCGTCTTGTGGGTCACGGTGTCGCGCTCCAGCACGAACCACTGGCCGCAACCGCCGGCGTGGCGCCAGACCTCGCGGTGCGCGCCCTTCTCGTTGCGGCGCAGGTATAGGTGATCGGCCCATTCGGCGTCGCTCGCGCCGAGCGGCGGGCGCGCCACGGGTTCGGCGACGTAGGCGAACTCAGGCTCGTCGCGCGGGCCGCACCAGGGGCAGGGGATCAGTTGCATGGCTGGCTCAATGGGCGATGCCGGCGCCGGCGGCCTCGTCGACCAGTGCCCCGGTGCGGAACCGGGACAAGTCGAACGGCGCGGAGATTTCATGGTGCCGGCCGGTCGCCATGCTGTGCGCGAGGAACGTGCCGCCGGCGGGCGTCGCCTTGAAGCCGCCGGTGCCCCAGCCGCAGTTGAGGTGCAGCCCTTCCACCGGCGACGGGCCGATGATCGGGCTGTAGTCCCAGCACACGTCGACCACGCCGGCCCATTGCCGCAGCATCTTCAGCCGCCGGAACGCGGGGAAGATCTCCAGCAGTCCGGCCACGACGTCCTGCGCCACCGGCAGGTTGCCGCGCTGCGCGTACGAGGGATACAGGTCGAGCCCGGCGCCGAACACCAGCTCGCCCTTGTCCGACTGGCTGACATAGGCGCCGGTCGCGGGCGACAGCACCACGGTGTCGAGCACCGGCTTCAGCGGCTCGCTCACCATCGCCTGCAACGCGTAGCTGGTGATCGGCAGCCGGAAGCCAGCCTTGGCCGCCAGCACGCCGGAATGGCCCGACGCCGACAGCCCGACCACCCCGGCCGCGACCGCCCCGCGCGTGGTCTGCAAGCCGGTGACGCGCCCGGCCGCGATGTCGAAGCCGGTGACTTCGCAGCCCTGCACGATGTCGACGCCCAATGCGCTCGCCGCCCGCGCGTAGCCCCAAGCCACCGCGTCGTGCCGGGCCACGCCGCCGCGGCGCTGCACGAAGCCGCCATGGATCGGGAACCGGGCGCCCTCGGCGAAATTGGCCAGCGGCACCTCGGCGCGCACCCGCTTCGCGTCCAGCAGCTCGACCTCGATGCCGTTCAGCAGCATGGCGTTCACGCTGCGCGCCATCAGCTCCATGTCGTGCTCGCTGTGCGCGAGGTTCAGCACGCCGCGCTGGCTCAGCATGATGTTGTAGTTCAGCTCGCGGCCGAGCTGCTCGTACTGGCGCAGGGCGTAGTCGTAGAGGCGGGCGCTCTCGGGGAAGAAGTAGTTGGAGCGGACGATGGTGGTGTTGCGCCCGGTGTTGCCGCCGCCGAGCCAGCCGCGCTCCAGCACCGCGACCCGCTTCACGTCATGCGTGCGGCGCAGGTAGTACGCCGCCGCCAGGCCGTGCCCGCCGCCGCCCACAACCACCGCGTCGTAGCGGGGCGCCAGCTCGGCCGACCGCCACGCCTGCGGCCAGTGCGCGTGGCCGGACAGCGCGTGCCGCGCCAACTGCAATCCGGAGTAGCGGCTCATCGGCGTCCAGGCCAATGCAGCAGCGCGCGCCAGGTGGGTGCGGCCCCGAGCGGATGGCGCAGCGTCCATGCCACACGCCCGGCCAGCTCCGCGCTGCGGACGGGCGCGGCGGGTGCGGGGACGAAGCCGCTGCGCTGGTGGGCGGGCACCTCGCCACGTTGCAGCATCCGCAGGCCGGTGAACAACCCCACCGCGGACAGCACCGCGAGCAGCGCCACGAACAGCCCGGACGGCCCCATCGACTCCATGACGATGCCCACCAGCAGCGGGCCGCAGGACGAGCCGAGCGACCAGGCGAACAGCAGCGCGCCGCTCGCCGCCACGTAGTCGCCGCGCTCCATGCGGTCGTTGGTCTGGCCGGCGCCCAGGCCGTACAGCGGCGCCGTGGCACCCGCGAACACGAAGCCCATGGCGGCGAGCCAGACGAACGGCTGCCGCCCGGTGGCCAGGATCGCCCCCGCCATGACGACGCCGACCGCGAGGGTCACGAGCGTCATCGGCCGGCGGCCGAGCCGGTCGGACAGCACGCCCACCGGCACCTGCACGAGCAGACCCGCCACCGCCGCCGTCGAGATGAACGTCGCCACCGTGCGCGGCCCGAAGCCCAGGTTGCGCACGTAGACCGGCGCCAGTGCGTAGAACGAGCTGTTCACCAGGCCGGACGCCACGGCGCAGGCGACCCCTACCGGCGACACACGGTACAGCTCGCGCAGGCTCATGTGCGCCCGCGCCCGGATCGTCGGGTTGGCCTGCACTGTCAGCGCCATCGGCAGCACCGCGGTGGCGAACGCGACACCGACCAGGACGAACATCAGCGGCGACGCCACGACGACGTTGAGCGCCAGCGGTCCGGCGGCGCTGGCGCCCCAGGACGCCACCAGGTAGGCGCCGAAGATGCGGCCGCGATTGGCCGGCTCGGCGCGGTCGTTGAGCCAGCTCTCGGCAACCAGGAACATGCCCGAGCAGGCATAGCCGATCATCATGCGCAGCAGCGCCATCTCCCAGGCCGCGTGCGCGAACACCATCAGCAGCGCGGCGTCGGCGGCGGCGGCGGCGAACACCGCGAACGCGCGGATGTGGCCGACCCGGCTCACCACCCGGTCGGCGGTGAGCGCGCCCCCCAGGAAGCCCACGAAATACGCCGAGGCGACGATGCCGATGAGGGTATCCGAGACGCCGTCGCGCAGCAGCAGCAGCGGGATCAGCGGCGTCATGACGCCCAGCGCCGCCTGGGCGCTGATCACGCCGAGCAGCACCGGCGCGATGGCTGCCAGGCGGAAGGTCATGCCGCGTTATGCCCGGCCGCGCGTCGCGCCGCCGCATCCTTTTTTGTCATGCCCCGATGCGTCGCGGCGCGCGGGGCCGTCGCTTGGCCCGGTGGCCGATTTGCGCGATGCTGAAGGCATAAAGTCCCGATGCAGGAGTGCGCGCGCCCATGGCTTTCACCCTCGACCGCGTGCCAGGCATCGTGCAGGCGCCGGAGGCGATCGACCGGCTGGGGACGCTCGCGGCCCGGCTCGGCGGCGGGGCGCCGGCACTGCTGGTGGCCGATCCCGGTCTCGCGGCGTTCGGCATCACCGCGCGCGCCGAGCGGTCCTTGCGCCAAGCCGGGCTCGCGGTCTCGGTGTTCGAGGACATCAAGTCCGACCCGTACACGGCGCAGGTCGACCTCGCGGCGGCCATGGCGCTGCGCGACGCGGTGGGCGTGGTGGTGGCGGTGGGCGGCGGCTCGGCGATGGATGCCGGCAAGGCGGCGGCGGCGGTCGCCCCCGGCAGCGCGTCCTGCGCGCACTACGCGCTGTGCGCCAACCCGCTGCCGACTCGGCCGCTGCCCAAGATCTGCGTTCCCACCACCTCGGGCACCGGCTCCGAGACCACCCGGACCTCGGTGCTGACCACCGCCGAGGGCGCCAAGGTCTGGCTGTGGGGCGAGGAACTCAAGGCCGACGCGGTGCTGCTCGACCCGACGCTCACCGTGGGCCTGCCGCCGCACCTGACGGCGGCCACCGGAATCGACGCGCTGGTACACGCGATCGAGGCCTGCACCAACCGGAACGCCAACATGGCCGCCGACATGGTCTGCCACGAGGCGATCCGCCTGGTCACGCGCCACCTGCCAACCGCCGTGGCCGAGCCCGCGAACCTGGAGGCGCGCGCGGCGGTGCAGTGGGCGGCGGCCCTGGCCGGCATCGGCATCGACACCGCGGGCACCGCGATCGCGCACAACATCGGCCACGCGCTTGCCTCGCTGCGGCCGATCCACCACGGCCGCGCGGTCGGGGTCGCGATGCTGGCGACGCTGCGCTGGAACGTGGCGCACGACCCGCACGGGCGGTTCGCCGCGGTCGCCGCCGCCATGGGTGAGCGCGCCGATGCCAACCTGGTGCCGGCAGCCTACGAGCGGCTGCTGCGTCAGGTCGGCGTGCGGGTGTCGCTGGCCGACGCGGGCTTCGACGCGGTAGCGCCGGAGGCGCTGGCGGCGCAGATGGCCCGGCCGGAGAACGCGGCCATGCGCGCGTCCAACCACCGCAGCGTGGACGACGCCGACATGGCGGCGTTCGCCCGCGTGGTGCTGGAGCAGGCATGAAGATCGCCGCCATCACGATCTCGCAGCACCGGCTCAAGTTCGCGCCGCCGTTCCGCGCCGCCTGGGACAGCCAGCCGCGCCACCACTGGGACGCCACCATCGTGCGGGTCCATACCGACGAGGGGCTGGTCGGCATCGGCTCGGGCGACCTCATGCTGGGCTTCGCCGGACACGAGCACCTGTTCGTGGGCCAGGACCCGATGGCGACCGAACGGCACTCCCGCACGCTGAGCCACATCGCCTTCCATTACGGCCGCTGCTGGCCGCTGGACCTCGCGTTATGGGACTTGGCCGGCAAGATCACCGGGCAGCCGTGCTGGCGCCTGCTCGGCGGCCTGTCCGACCGGGTGCGCGCCTATGCGTCGTCCGGCACGCTGCGCGACCCCGGCGCCATGGCAGAGGTGGCCGAGCGGTATCTGGCCGAGGGTTTCCCGGCGATGAAGGTGCGGTTCCAGCGCGGCGACTGGCGCGACGACATCGCGGCACTGGAGGCGGTGCGGGCACGGGTCGGCGACCGGCTGGAGCTGATGGTCGACTGCAACCAGGGCTGGCGATTGCCGCAGGACACCTATCCGCCGTGGACGCTGAAGGACGCGCTGCGGGTGGCGCGCGAGCTGGAGCGGCTCGACGTCTACTGGATGGAGGAGCCGCTGCACCGCGGCGACCGCGAGGGCATGATGCGCCTGCGCCAGATGGTCGATTTGCGCATCGCCGGCGGCGAGCTGACGCGCGAGCTGTACGAGTTCCGCGACCTGATCCAGGGCGGGGCGCTCGACGTGCTGCAGCCGGACGCGGCGCTGGTCGGCGGCATCACCGGGCTGCGTCGCGTGGCGCTGATGGCGCAGGAGCACAACCTCGTCTTCACCCCGCACACCTGGGGCAACGGCATCGGGCTGGTCGCCAACGCGCACCTGACCGCGGGCCTGGCCGATGCGCCGTTCCTGGAGTTCCCGTACGACCCGCCCGAGTGGTCGCACGACCGGCGCGACTACATGATGGCCGAGCCGTGCCGCGTCGATGCCGATGGCTGGATCGTGCTGTCGGACGCGCCCGGCATGGGCTATGCGCTCGACGAGGCGCGACTGGCCGCGACCCGGATGGCATGACGGCGATCGACCGTCGCTGGCTGCCGCTCAACGCCTTGCGGGCGTTCGAGGCCGTGGGCCGTAACTTGAGCTTCACCGCGGCGGCGCACGCGCTGAGCGTGTCCCAGTCGGCGGTCAGCCGGCACGTCATCGCCCTGGAGGGCCTGCTGGGCACGCCGCTGTTCGACCGCCGGCCGCACGCCTTCGCGCTGACCGACGCGGGTGCCGCGTTGCTGCCAGTGGTGAGCCGGGCGTTCGACCGCATCGAGCATTCGATGAACGCCATCCTGCACGACGGCGGCTCGCGCGTCCGCTCCTTGCGGCTGCAGTTGCCGCCGACCTTCGCGCACCTGCTGGCGGTGCCGATGCTGCGCGAGTTCCGCGCCTCGTTCCCCGACCTGATCCTCGACATCGACAGCGTGAACGGCATCGGCATCGTGGCGCGCGACGTCGACGCGGCGGTGCTCTACGCCAAGCCGCATGTGAGCCAGCATGTCGCGAGCCTGCTGTGGATGGAGCGGCTGGAGCCGATGTGCCATCCCGACGTGGCGGCGCGAATGCCCGAAGGCGACGCCGCGGGGTTCCTCGCGCGGGCCGAGCTGCTGCACGTCCACCTCGACGGCGAGCCGCGGCACAAGCTCTGGCAGATGCTGGTGCGCGCGGCGGGCCTCGCGGTCGACGTGGAGCGCGGCCTGGTGTTCGACACCATGGCGCTGGCGGCGCAGTACGCGCTGTCGGGCGAGGGGGTGGCGCTGCTCGACCGGCACCTGTTCGCGGCCGAGTTGGCGGCGGGGCGCCTGGTGGCGCCGTTCGCGGCGGTGCTGGAAGGCGGCTACGGGTATTACCTGGCGGTGCATCCCGAGGATCTGGGCGACCCGGCGATCGCGCAGTTCCGGAGCTGGATGATCCAGCGGTTCGGGATGCCGGGGCCGGCGCGGGCGGTGGCGCTGGTTTCGGATGGGCTGGCGGCTCGTGGGTAAGCCCGTCAGGGAAGGGCACGTGCCCGTTCACTGCAAGCTCGCCTCGACGGCGGTGCGCAACCCGGCCGTGACCTCGGGCAGCACGCCGAACCAAGCGGCGAACGCCGGCCGCGCCTGGTGCAGCAACATGCCCAGGCCCGGCGCCACCCGGTTGCCGCGCGCCCGCGCCGCCAGCAGCAACGGTGTGACAAGCGGCGTGTAGACGATGTCGCTGACCAGCGCCGCGCGCGGCAGCGCCGTCAGATCGAGGTCGAGCGGCGGCTGCCCCGCCATGCCCTGCGTCGTGGTGTTGACCAGCAGCGCCGCCCCGTCCAGCGCCGCCGCCCGCCGCTCCCAGTCCCATGGCTCCACCGCGCCGCCGAGGGCGTCCGCCAGCGCCTCGGCCCGCGCGCGGGTACGGTTCAGCAGCCGCACCGACGGCGCTCCGGCGTCGAGCAGCGCCGCCACCACCGCTCGCGACGCACCGCCGGCGCCCAGCAC
>CAXTVL010000132.1:0-7191 GCA_964247515.1 uncultured Acetobacteraceae bacterium
GACCCGGAGCGGAGACAAGCCAGAGGGGACCACATGCCACTGTACGAATGCGTGCTGATCGCGCGCAACGACGTCACGCAGCAGCAGGTCGAGGGCATCGCGGACGGCATCGCGACGCAATTCGAGCCGGAAGGCGGCGAAGTCAGGAAGCGCGAGTATTGGGGCCTGCGCAGCCTCGCCTACCGCATCAAGAAGAACCGCAAGGGGCACTACATGCTCCTGGGCCTTAGCGCCAAGCCGGCCGCGATGGCCGAGATGGAGCGCCAACTCGGCCTGAACGAGGACGTGCTGCGGTTCATGACCATCCGCGTGGACGAGATCGAGGAGGCGCCGAGCGCCATCCTGTCGCGCAAGTCCGACGACCGCGAGCGCGGCTTCCGGGGGCCGAAGCCCGCCGGGCGCTTCGACAGCGGCCGCAAGCGCGGCTACGACGACCGTGAGGAATTCCGCGCCCGCGACGGCGACGGCCGTGATGGCCGCGAGGGCGAGCGTGACGGCGGCTTCCGCGGCGTCGAAGAATAACCCGGACCAGAGAGCATCCCATGTCCGAAGCAGCCTCCCCGCAGACCGCCGACCGTCGTGGTGCCTCGGGCGCCGCCGCCGGCGCCCGCCCGCCGTTCTACCGCCGGCGCAAATCCTGCCCGTTCTCCGGCCCGCCCGCGCCGAAGATCGACTACAAGGGCGTCCGCCTGCTGTCGCGCTTCCTGAGCGAGCGCGGCAAGATCGTGCCGAGTCGCATCACCGCGGTCTCGGCCAAGAAGCAGCGCGAGCTGGCGCAGGCGATCAAGCGCGCCCGCTTCCTTGCCCTGCTGCCCTACATCCTGGCCTGATCGGAGCACCTTCACATGGCCGCCGTGGAACTGATCCTGCTCCAGCGTGTCGACAAGCTGGGCCAGATGGGCGACGTGGTCCGGGTCAAGCCGGGCTTCGCGCGCAACTTCCTGCTGCCGCAGAAGAAGGCGTTGCGCGCCAACAAGGACAACCGCGCCCGCTTCGAGCAGCAGCGCGTGCAGCTCGAGGCGCAGAACCTCAAGCGGCGCGAGGAAGCCGAGCGGCTGGCGGAACGGATGGGCGGGCTGTCGGTCGTCATCATCCGTTCGGCCGGGGACTCGGGCGCGTTGTACGGGTCGGTCTCGTCGCGCGACGTGGCCGAGGGCTGCACAACCGGCGGCCTCTCCGTCGACCGGTCGCAAGTGGTGCTGCCACACCCGATCAAGACGCTGGGCCTGACCACGGTTCGGATCGTGCTGCATCCCGAGGTCTCGCTGCCGGTGCTGGTGAACGTGGCCCGCAGCCCCGAGGAGGCGGAGCGCCAGGCCCGCGGCGAGCGCGTCGGTCGGGATGCCGACGAGGCTGCGGACGAGGCGGCCGAGTCGCTGTTCGGCGCGGAATCGGAGGCGTCGTCAGTGTCCTGACGCCACCGGTTCGCGGCGAACGTTCCGCGTTCACGGTCTTATCAAGACATGGACGGTTGTTTACCGTTTGGTTTCGCAGTCAGCTTTGCGCGGTGCATAGCTGACTCGGAGCCTGTCCATGCAAGCCGCCCTCAACCACATACTCAGAAAATTCATCGTGCTCGGCCGCCTGACCGTGAAGTGGCCGGACGGAAGCCTATCCACTTACACCGGCCAGCCCGGGCCGGAGGCGATGGTCGTGATGACCGACGCCAACACCGTGCGGCGCATCCTGCTCAATCCGCTGCTCGCGGTCGGCGAGGCGTACATGGAAGGCGGCCTGCAAACCGTCGATTGCAGCATCTATGAGCTGCTCGATCTGTTCCTCGCCAACATGGCGGCCGAGGACTCCTCCAACCCGATGATCGCGCTGCGGGTGCGGGCGATGCAATCGGTCCGGCGGGTGACGCAGTTCAACCCCGCCCGGCGCGCGCGGCGCAACGTGGCACACCATTACGACCTCAACGGCCGGCTGTACAGCCTGTTCCTGGACCGCGACCGGCAGTATTCCTGCGCCTACTTCCCGCGTGGCGACGAGACGCTGGAGGAGGCCCAGGCGGCCAAGAAGCGCCACATCGCGGCCAAGCTGAAGCTCGACCGGCCCGACCTCGACGTGTTGGACATCGGCTGCGGCTGGGGCGGCATGGCGTTGACGCTGGCCCGCGACCATGGTGCCCGCGTCACCGGCATCACGCTCTCGACCGAGCAACTGGCCGAGGCGCGGGCGCGCGCCGCCGCCGAGGGCCTGTCCGACCGGGTGAGCTTCGAGCTGCTCGACTACCGGGCACTGCACCGCCGCTTCGACCGCATCGTCTCGGTCGGCATGTTCGAGCATGTCGGCGTCAACCACTACCGCGGCTTCTTCGAGGTGGTGAGACGCTGCCTGGCGCCGGATGGGGTGGCGTTGCTGCACACGATCGGGCGCAGCGACGGGCCGGGGGCGACGAACCCGTGGTTCACCAAATACATCTTCCCCGGCGGCTACAGCCCGGCGCTGTCCGAGGTGCTGCCGGCGATCGAGCGGGCCGGGCTGTTCACGACCGACATCGAGGTGTTGCGGCTGCACTACGCCGAGACCATCCGCCACTGGCGCCGCCGCTTCGCCGCCAACCGCGACGCCATCGCCGGGCTCTACGACGAGCGGTTCTGCCGGATGTTCGAGTTCTACCTGGCGGGATCGGAGCTGGCGTTCCGCCACGAGGGCCACGTCAACTTCCAGATCCAGTTGACCCGTCGGATCGAGACCCTGCCGCTCGCCCGCGACTACATCGCCGAAGCCGAGCGTCAGGCGGCGACGGCGCGGCTGCAGACGGCGTAGCCAAGCCACACTGGCCGGGGCGGAATCGCTCGGCGCGATTCCATCCCCGCTAGTATATGTTATCCACAGCCCTCGGAGCGTGGCGCCGGTCTATGCTGTTCACACCAATGAACACGTATCCCGCCCGACCTGGCCAATCGTTCGCCGACGCCCCGCTGCTCGGCCTGTCGCAACGCCGCCCGCCGTCCAACGAGCAGGCCGAGCAGGCGCTGCTGGGCGCCCTGCTGGCGAACAACAAGGCCTACGAGCGGGTCGCCGACTTCCTGTCGCCCGACCACTTCGTCGACCCGGTCCACGGCCGCATCTTCGCCGCCATCCAGCGCCGGGTCGACAACGGCCAGCTGGCCGACGCGGTGACGCTGAAGGGCGAGTTCGAGCACGCCGGCGTTCTCGACGAGGTGGGCGGCACCGCCTACCTGGCGCAGTTGCTCGCGGCCATGGTCGGCATCATCAACGCCGGCGAATACGGCCGCGCCATCCACGACGCCTGGCTGCGCCGGCAACTGATCGACATCGGCGAGGTGGTCGTCAACAACGCGTTCGGCGCCACCGCCGAGCTGGACGGCGCGGGCCAGGTCGAGGCCGCCGAGCAGGCGCTGTTCGACCTCGCCTCGCGCGGGCCGAGCCAGGGCGGGTTCGTGAGCTTCGAGACGGCGTTGACCGAGGCGATCCACACCGCCGAGCGGGCGTTCCACCGCGCCGGCCACGTCTCCGGCCTGTCGAGCGGGCTGCGCGACCTCGACAAGAAGACCGGCGGCCTGCACCCGTCCGACCTGCTGATCCTGGCCGGGCGGCCGGGCATGGGCAAGACGGCGCTGGCCACCAAGATCGCGTTCGGCGCCGCGCGCTCGTTGCTCGCCGAGGCGCGGGCGAGCGACCCGAACGGCGTCGCCAAGGCCAGTGTGGCGATCTTCTCGCTCGAGATGAGCGCCGAGCAGTTGGCGACCCGGCTGCTGGCCGAGGAGGCGCGGATTTCCGGCGACCGCATCCGCCGCGGCGACATCGGGCAGAAGGATTTCGACCGCTTCGTCCAGGTCAGCCGCGAGATCGGCGGCATCCCGCTGCACATCGACGACACGCCGGCGATCACGCTCTCCGCCCTGCGCACCCGCTGCCGCCGGCTCAAGCGCACCAAGGGCCTGGCGCTGGTCATCGTCGATTACCTGCAGCTCATGCGGCCGACCGCCGGGACCAAGCCGGAGAGCCGGGTGCTGGAGATCAGCATGATCACCCAGGGCCTGAAGGCGATCGCCAAGGAGCTGGCGGTGCCGGTGATAGCGCTGTCACAACTGTCGCGCGCGGTCGAGAGCCGCGACGACAAGCGCCCGCAGCTGTCCGACCTGCGCGAGAGCGGCAGCATCGAGCAGGACGCCGACGTGGTGATGTTCGTCTACCGCGACGAGTATTACCTGGGACAGCGCGAGCCGAAGCAACTGGGCTTCGACCACGACGACAAGTACCACGACGCGATGGACAAGTGGAAGCGCGACATGGAGAGCGTCCACAACCGCGCCGAACTGCTGATCGAGAAGCAGCGCCACGGTCCGACCGGCAAGATCGACCTGTTCTTCGAGGGCGAGTTCACCCGCTTCGCCGACATCGACCTGCACCACAGCGGCCACGACGCTGCCTGAGGCGGCCACGCTCACCATCGACCTCGGCGCGGTCGAGGCCAACTGGCGGACGCTGGCCGCGCCGCGCGCCCCCGGCGCCACCGCCGCCGTGGTCAAGGCGGACGGCTACGGCCTCGGGGCCGTGCCGATCGCGACTCGCCTCTATGCAGCGGGTTGCCGGCACTTCTTCGTGGCCCACCTGGGCGAGGCGGTGGCGCTGCGGCCGGTCGTGCCGGACGCGATGCTCGCGGTGCTGAACGGCCTGCCGCCGGGCGACGAGGCGGCGTTCGCCCAGCACGGCATCGCTCCCGTGCTGGGCAGCCTGGACGAGGTCGACCGCTGGGCGGCGCTCGGGCGGGCGCGTGGCGAGCCTCTGGCGGCGCTGCTGCACGTCGACACCGGCATCTCGCGGCTCGGATTGGAGCCGTCCGACGTGACGGCGCTGCACCATGATCCCGGGCGGCTGCGCGGCATCGCGCTGCGCTACGTGATGACGCACCTGGTCTCGGCGGAGCGGCCGGACGACCCGCTGAACCAACGCCAGCTTCGGCGCTTCGCCGCCATGCGTGCATCGTTGCCGCCGGCTCCGTGCAGCCTCGCCAACTCGTCGGGCCTGTTCCTCGGGTCGGACTTCGCCTCCGACCTGGCGCGGCCGGGGGCGGCGCTGGTCGGCGTCAACCCGCTTCCGGGCCAGCCGCATCCGTTGCGCGCGGCGGCGCGGCTCGACGCTCGCGTGCTGCAGGTGCGCGAGGTCGGCGCCGGTGGGACGGTCGGCTACAACGCGCTGTGGCGCGCGGCGCGGCCGAGCCGGATCGCCGTGCTGGGGGTCGGCTACGCCGATGGCTGGCCGGTGGCGCTGTCCGGCCGCGGGCACGCCAGCTTTGACGGCAGGCCGGTGCCGCTGGTAGGGCGTGTCTCCATGGACCTCAGCACCTACGACGTGACCGACCACCCTGGGGTCGGCCCGGGCAGCCTGTTGCAGTTGATCGGGCCGGACCGGCCGCTCGAACAGGTGGCGGAGGAGGCCGGGACCATCCCCTACGAGATACTGACCTCGCTCGGTCGCCGCTTCCGGCGCGACTACGTCAATTGAACGGCTTGCCGGAGTTCGTCGCAGCCATCGGACGCGGCCTGTTCGACATCATGGCGGTGGCCGGGCGGGTGGCGCTGTTCGGCCTGGCCGGGCTGTCGCACCTGGTGCGGCCGCCGTTCTATGGCCGGATGTTCGGGCGCGCGCTGGTCGAGATCGGCTTCTTCAGCCTGCCGGTGGTCGCGCTGACCGCGGTGTTCACCGGCATGGTGCTGGCGCTGCAATCCTCGACCGGCCTGGCCCGCTTCTCGGCCGAGAGCGCGGTCTCCAGCCTGGTGGTGCTGTCGGTGACGCGCGAGCTGGGGCCGGTGCTGGCCGGGCTGATGGTGGCGGGCCGCGTGGGTGCCGCGATGGCGGCCGAGATCGGCACCATGCGCGTCACCGACCAGATCGACGCGCTGTCCACGCTCTCGACCAACCCGATGAAATACCTGGTGGCGCCGCGCCTGCTGGCCGGGGTGATCGCGCTGCCGCTGCTGGTCGTGGTGGCCGACGTGCTGGGCGTGCTCGGCGGCACCATCATCGCGACCGTCAAGCTCGGCTTCAACAGCCACGCCTATCTGGCCAGCACGATCTCGTTCCTGCACACCGGCGACGTGGTGAGCGGCCTCGTCAAGGCGGCGGCCTTTGGGCTGCTGATCACGCTGATGGGCTGCTACCACGGCTACAACAGCCGTGGCGGCGCGCAGGGCGTGGGCAGCGCCACCACCGCGGCGGTGGTCGCCGCCTCGGTGCTGATCCTGGCGTTCGACTACGTGCTGACCGAGCTGTTCTTCGCGAGATGACGGCGTCCATCCGCATCCGCGGGCTGCGCAAGAGCTTCGGCGAAAAACGGGTGCTGGACGGCATCGACCTCGACGTGCCGGCCGCGAGCTCGCTGGTGGTGATCGGCGGCTCCGGCTCGGGCAAGTCGGTGCTGCTGAAATGCGTGCTCGGCCTGATCGAGCCCGATTCGGGCAGCATCGAGATCGACGGCGTCGACGTGCTGCGCGCCACGCGCGCGGCGCGCGAGGCGGCGCGGGCGCGGATCGGCATGTTGTTCCAGAACGGCGCGCTGTTCGACAGCCTGCCGGTCTGGGAGAACGTCTGCTTCGGCGCCATCGCCCAGGGTCGGCTGACCCGTGCCGCGGCGCACGCCCGCGCCACCGAGGTGCTGGCGCAGGTGGGCCTGGCCGAGACGGTGGGCGAGCTTTCCCCGGCCGAGCTGTCCGGGGGGATGCAGAAGCGGGTGGCGCTGGCGCGCGCCATCGCGGCGCAGCCGGACATCCTGTTCTTCGACGAGCCGACCACCGGCCTCGACCCGATCATGGGAGCGGTGATCGACGGCTTGATCGTCGACTGCGTGAAGCGGCTCGGCAGCACCGCCATCGCGATCACCCACGACATGCTGAGCGCCCGACGCATCGGCGACCAGGCGGCGATGCTGTTCCAGGGCCGGCTGATCTGGACCGGCCCGGCCGCCTCGCTGCTCGACAGCGGCAACGCCATGGTCGAGCAGTTCACCCACGGGCGGCGCGACGGGCCGATCCAGATGGAGCTGCGGCGATAGGCGCCGCCTGGCCCGCTCAGCCGCGTGGCGCCGGCTCCGGCCGAGGGTCGGGCACGAAGCCGTCGCGGTTGGGCATCCGCACCGCGGGCAGCGTCGCCGCGTCGAGCCCGCTGGCCGGCACGGCGATGCCGCCGCGCGACAGGACGAAGGCGCTCACCGCGTAGACC
>CAXTVL010000133.1:0-7136 GCA_964247515.1 uncultured Acetobacteraceae bacterium
ACGGCGACCCCGGCTTCGACGTCTGGGCGATGGACGTGGCGCGCTACGGCGATTGGGCGACCATGCCGTACACCCAAGCCAAGGTGCGCGAGAACTACGGCCGGCGCTTCCGCGTGAGCTTCCCCAACGAGGAGCTGCCGGCCGGCCGGCCGCTGCGCACCGTGCCGATCCATGCCGAACTGAAGGCGGCCGGCGCGGTGTTCGGCGCCGCCTGGGGTCTCGAGTACCCGCTCTGGTTCGGCGAGCCGGGCAGCGCTGCGGTCGAGCAGATCAGCTTCCGCCGCTCCAACGCGCACGGCCCGGTGGGCGCCGAGTGCCAGGCGCTGCGCGGCGGCGTCGGCCTGATCGAGACCACCGGCTACGCCAAGTACGAGGTGTCCGGGCCCGGCGCCGAGGCGTTCCTGTCGCGGCTGCTGGCGAACCGGATGCCGGAGGCGGGCCGCGTCGTGCTGACGCCGATGCTGAATCCCAACGGCAAGCTGATCGGCGACTTCACCGTGGCGCGGCTGAGCGGCGAGCTGTTCCACGTGTTCGGCAGCGGCGGCGCCGAGGACTACCATTTGCGCTGGTGGGAGGCGCACGCGCCCGCCACCGGCGTCTCGATCCGCTCGCTGCGGTCGAGCCTGACCGGCCTGTCGATCGCGGGTCCCCACGCGCGCGACCTGTTGGCGCGGCTGGCCGACCGCGACGTGTCCAACGCCGCGTTCCCGTTCATGCGGTACCAGCGGATGACGCTGGGCATGGTCCCGGCGACGGTCGGGCGGCTCAGCTTCACCGGCGACCTCGGCTACGAGCTGTGGGTGACGCCCGACACCCAGCCAACGCTGTATGCGGCGCTGTTGCGCGAAGGCGCCGAGTTCGGCCTGCGCCATGTCGGCGCCCGGGCGCTGAACGCGCTGCGGCTGGAGAAGGGCTTCGGCACCTGGGCGCGCGAGTACCGGCCGCTGTACGGGCCGCAGGAGGCCGGGCTGTCGCGCTTCGTCAGTTTGCGCAAGGGCGAGTTCATCGGCCGCGACGCGGCGGCGCGCGAGCGCGACGAGGGCGGCAAGCTGCGTCTGGTCACGCTGCTGGTCGACGCCGGCGACGCTGACGTGGCGGGCGACGAGCCGGTCGGCTACGACGGCGAGACGGTCGGCTGGGTGACGTCGGGCGGCTTCGGCCATTGCATCGGCCGGTCGGTGGCGTTGGCCTACGTGCCGGCGCACCTGGCGCACGCCAACGACGCCTTCGCGATCGACATCCTGGGCGAGCGGCGGCGGGCCACGATCTCGCCCGATGCGCCGTTCGACCCGGCCGGCGAGCGGATGCGGGCCTGACAACCGAGGGGAGGAAATCCGAATGGACCTGAAACTGCGCGACAAGGTGGCAGTCGTCACCGGCGCCAGCGTCGGCATCGGCCTCGCCATCAGCGAGGGGTTGGCCGCTGAGGGCGTGCATGTGGTCATGGCGGCGCGCGGCGCGGAGCGTCTGGAGCGCGAGGCCGCGCGCGTGGCCGCCGCGCATTCGGTGCGCACGCTGCCGGTCGCCTGCGACGTCGCCACCGTGGAGGGCGTGGCGGCGCTGGTGGCGGCGGGCGAGCGGGAGTTCGCCGGCGTCGACATCCTGGTCAACAACGCCGGCACCGGCAGCAACGAGACCATCATGGACGCCGCCGACGACAAGTGGCAGGCGTACTGGGAGCTGCACGTGATGGCGGCGGTGCGTCTCGCGCGCGGCGTGGTGCCGGCGATGCGCCGTCGCGGCGGCGGCGTGATCCTGCACAACGGCTCGATCTGCGCCGCCCAGCCGCTCGGCTACGAGCCGATCTACAACGTGACCAAGGCGGCGCTGGTGATGTTCTCGAAGAACCTCGCCAACGAGGTCGTGCGCGACAAAATCCGGGTCAACGCCATCAACCCCGGCCTGGTGCTGACTCCCGACTGGATCAAGACGGCCAAGGAGCTGACGGCGGCGAGCGGCGGTGATTGGGAGGCGCACCTGGCCGGGGTGGCGCGCGAGCTGGCGCCGATCGACCGCTTCGCGACACCGGAGGAGGTCGCCGACTTCTTCGTGTTCCTGTGCTCGGAGCGGGCGAGCTACTCGGTCGGCGCCGCGTATTTCGTCGACGGCGGGATGCTGCGGAGCTTGTGATGGTGCGGCGCACTGGATCGCGCGGCGCTACAGCTACAGGCGCGCTTCCAAAACCATGTTGAATGGCCCAGCCGTCGCTCGCCTTATGTTTGTGAAACCACCGGAGCGTATGACGTCCGTCAGCTTCGCCTCGCCCGCTTGGGCGCCCAGTCCTTCGGCCACTTCCTGATCGAGGGAGGTGGGCACGCAGATCATCGTCGAGGCGTTGTAGTACAGCCGGCCGATCGGGTTCATGTTCTCTTCCGGACGGTCGCCGGCGATCGGCTCGACGATCATCCAAGTCCCGTCGCTCTTGAGGATCCGTCGCATATGGCCCGCGCAGCCGCGGGGATCGCCCATGTCGTGCAGGCAATCGAAGCTGGTCACGAGGTCGAAGTCGGTTTCCTCGATCGTCTTGGCGCTGGTCGCGATGAACGTCACCCGGTCGTCCAGTCCGTCCGTCTTGGCGTGGCCTCTCGCCTCGCGCACTGAAGGTTCGTGGAAGTCGTAGCCGACGAAATGTGACTTGGGATAAGCCTTGGCCATCAGGAGCGTGGAGAAGCCGACGCCGCACCCGACATCCGCGACCTTCGCCCCACGCCTCAGCTTGTCCTCGACGCCAGCCAGCGCCGGCAGCCAATTCTGGACGATGTTGTTCGCATAACCCGGCCTGAAGAACGCTCCGATCGCGCAGAACAGGCATCCGGCGGAATCGCCCCAGCGCACGCCGGTGCCAGTCCGGAACGAATGCTCGACCCTCGGCTCGCCTTCGATCATCGCCGCGACCAGGTCGAACGCGCCTTCCAGGTAGACCGGGCTGTCTTTCAAGACGAACACCATGGCCTGTTCCGGCGTCAGGCTGAACTCCTGCGAGGCGCTGTCGAACTCGACGTAGCCGTTCGCCGCCTGGGCGAGCGCCCACTCGCGCACATAGCGTTCGCTGAGCGCGCCGGCGACGCTGGCCAAACCCGCGGCAGTGACCGGCCCGTGCTCGTGCAGCGCGGTGAAGAGGCCGAGCCTCAAGCCAATTCGCACCGTGGGCACGCTGTAGGCTCCGCCAAGATCGCCGAGCATCTTGCCGACGAGCGCGTTGAGCCTGTTCTCATCAAGTGTTGCCATGGCATTCCCCTCCGTATGACACCGTCTCGGGCAGGTCTTGGCGACAGCGGACCGCCTCGTCCGGGACTAGTGCTCTGACGCATTCTCAGAGTGCAGCAATGCATCAAGGCGCTAGGTTGATTTGTTGGCCCGATTCAGCCGACGCGCTGAAGCGCGGTTCGGCATCGGACCATTACGCAATCTCCGCGATGACCAATGCAGAGATGAACCCGGAGTAAGGATCGTCGATGTTCCCGGAGCCGTCGCGTAGAAGGAAATTGGCCGCGACACTTACGAAAATGCCGTTGACGCCGTTCACTTCGACTTGGATTTGTTCCTGAAGAATATGGTGGTCGCCGTTGTCATACTGGACTTCGAACCCCGCGAGCGCCGCGAACGCATTTTTGACCGGGCGGCCGAAATTGAGCTGATGGATCTGCTGCTGCCGCCTTCCGGTTACACTCGGGAAGGAGAAAGCCAACTTCTGAATTTCCGTTGCCATTTCCGACGGTTCCTTCTGGCGCTTGTTGCATATCCCGTCACACGATCGGGAGTCGCGGGCGCATCCCAATAATCTTCCGGGCGCCCGTCATGTGTGATCTGGCTCACAGCAAACTCGACGCGGACCACTTCGGTTCAGGTTGTTGGCGAGCCGCCTGTCGTCGATCCCTGTCTCGCGACAAGGACTTTACGAATGGAAATCCCTGGACCGGCTGTCGCCTTCTACGTCGACTGGCGGGATGCTTCCGGCATTGCGTGGCTTACTTGCCCACTCTCCCCGCCACCTGGTAGCCGGTGCCACAACGAACGCATCGGCGCCGCGCTTCGCGTCGCTGCCGCGGTGCGCGGCGTCAGGATGGCATTCTGGCGGTGGCTGGTGGCTCCGCCGCGCCGGGGCCGGGCGTGCGATGATCGGCGCCGCCTGCCGCGCAACGACCGTTCTCAAAACATGCCCGAGGAACAACATTGAAACCCGTCCGTTACGCTGGTTAAGTGGCCCCATGCCGGCAGTCACGTCCGGCCGCGAAGAACGCCGCAACGGGAGCACGCCATGACCATGAAGACTCGCACCATCGCCGCCTCGCTGGCCGGCATCATGGCGCTCGCGCTCAGCGCTCCCGCCCCGGCCCGTGCCGCCGAGATCGTGGGGCTCATCACCAAGACCAACATCAACCCGTTCTTCGTCAAGATGAAGCAGGGTGCCACGCTCGAAGCCAAGAAGCGCGGCATCGAGCTGCGCTCGTTCGCCGGCAAGTACGACGGCGACAGCGAGGCGCAGGTGGCGGCGATCGAGAGCCTGATCTCGTCCGGCGCCAAGGGTTTCATGCTGGTGCCCAGCGACAGCCGCGCCATCGTGCCCACCGTGAAGAAGGCGCGCGACGCCGGGCTGATGGTGGTGACGCTCGACACCCCGCTCGACCCGATCAACGCCGCCGACGCGACCTTCGCCACCGACAACTTCAAGGCCGGCACGCTGATTGGCGAGTGGGCCAACAAGACCCTGGGCGCCAAGGCCAGCGACGCCAAGATCGCCATGCTCGACCTCACCGTGAGCCCGGTCACGGTCGACTACCTGCGCGACCACGGCTTCCTCAAGGGCTTCGGCATCCCGTACTCCGACGTCACCAAGAACGGCAGCGAGACCGATAAGCGGGTGATCGGCCACGACGTCACCGCCGGCGCCGAGGAGGGCGGGCGCAAGGCGATGGAGAACCTGTTGCAGAAATCCTCCGACGTGAACCTGGTCTACACCATCAACGAGCCGGCGGCGGCGGGCGCGTACGAGGCGCTGAAGGCGGTCGGCAAGCAGAAGAGCGTCATGATCGTCTCCATCGACGGCGGCTGCCCCGGTGTGAAGAACGTCAAGGCCGGCATCATCGGCGCCACCTCGATGCAGTTCCCGCTGCTGATGGCCGAGCGCGGCGTCGACGCCATCGCGACCTTCGCCAAGACCGGCAAGAAGCCGGAAGTGCCGGCCGCCGGCTTCGTCGACACCGGCGCCACCCTCGTCACCGACCACCCGGTCGCGGGAGTGCCATCGATCACCAGCGCCGAGGCGATGAAGCGCTGCTGGGGCTGAGGCGGGCCGCGTCATGCAGGAGTTCGAGGCGGCGCTCCCCACCGGCCAGGCGACCCACGCGGTCATCGAGGACACGCGCGACTCGCCGCTGAAGCGGCTGCACCACCTGCTGCACGGCAATCCAACCATCATCCCGGCGTTCATCCTGGTGCTCAGCGCGCTGCTGTTCAGTGCCTTGGTGGGCGGGCGGTTCTTCGCGCCGTTCAACTTGTCGCTGATCCTGCAGCAAGTGACCATCATCGGCACCGTCGGCATCGCGCAGACGCTGATCGTGTTCACCGCCGGCATCGACCTGTCGGTGGGGGCGATCATGGCGCTGGCCTCGGTGGTGATGGGGCGGCTCGCGGTCAACCACGGGCTGCCGGTGCTGGTGGCGTTCCCGGCCGGGCTGCTGGTCGGCATGGTGTGCGGGGCGCTCAACGGCGGGCTGATCACGGTGTTCCGGATGCCGCCGTTCATCGCCACACTGGGCACCTGGAGCGTCTACTTCGCGCTGGTCCTGTGGTACTCGGACAGCGAGACCATCCGCTCGTCCGACATCGGCGACCAGGCGCCGTTCCTGCAATGGACCGGCAGCAGCGTCGACGTCGCCGGCGCCCAAGTGACCTACGGGTCGATCCTGATGGTGCTGCTGACCCTGGCCGCGTGGTACATGCTGAACTGGACTTCGTTCGGCACCCACCTCAAGGCGACCGGCGACGACCCGGCCGCCGCCCGCCTGGCCGGCATCCGCACCACGCGCACGCTGTTCGCGGTCTACACCCTGTCCGGCTTCATCTGCGCCGTCGCCGGCTGGGTGCTGATCGGGCGCACCGGGGCGATCAGCCCGCAATCCGGCTACACCGCCAACCTCGACAGCATCACCGCCGTGGTGATCGGCGGCACCAGTCTGTTCGGCGGCCGCGGCTCGATCTGGGGCACGCTGCTGGGCGCCTTGATCGTGGGCGTGTTCCGCAACGGCCTGGCGCTCGCGGGGGTGGACGTGCTGTGGCAGGAGTTCACCGTGGGCCTGCTCATCATCACCGCGGTCGCGATCGACCAGTGGATCCGGCAGGCCTCGGCATGAGCGCCGTGGTGCCGGTGATGGAGGGGCGCGGGCTGGTCAAGCGGTTCGGCCGCGTGACGGCGCTGGACCACGCCGACTTCCAGTTGCTGCCTGGGGAAATCCTGGCGGTGATCGGTGACAACGGCGCTGGGAAGTCATCGCTGATCAAGGCCTTGGCCGGTGCGATGCTGCCCGACGAGGGCGAGATCAGGATGAACGGCGAGAAGGTCGTCTTTCGCTCGCCACTGGAGGCGCGCGACGCCGGGATCGAGACGGTGTTCCAGAACCTCGCCGTGTCGCCGGCGCTCAGCATCGCCGACAACCTGTTCCTCGGCCGCGAGATACGGCGCAAGGACGTGATGGGCCGCGTGTTCGGCTGCCTCGACCGCGCCGAGATGCAGCGCCAGGCGCGGCGCGAGCTGACCTCGCTCGGCCTGCTCACCATCCAGAACATCAACCAGCCAGTCGAGACGCTGTCGGGTGGCCAGCGCCAGGGCGTCGCGGTGGCACGGGCGGCGGCGTTCGCCAGCCGCATGATCATCATGGACGAGCCGACGGCGGCACTCGGCGTCAAGGAGAGCCGGCGGGTGCTGGAGCTGATCGTCGAGGTGAAGCGGCGCGGCATCCCGATCGTGCTCATTAGCCACAACATGCCGCACGTGTTCGAAGTGGCCGACCGCATCCACATCATGCGCCTGGGGCGGCGCGCGGCGGTGATCCGCCCGGCAGATTACAGCATGTCGGACGCGGTGGCGATCATGACCGGGGCGATGACGCCGCCGGAGATGGCGGCGGCGTAGGTCG
>CAXTVL010000134.1:0-7121 GCA_964247515.1 uncultured Acetobacteraceae bacterium
CGCCCACACCCGGCCGGGCGCCCGGGCCGCCGCTGCTCCGTGACGGTGTTACTGGGCCGGTGGCACTGGGCCAATGGCACTGGGCCGGTGGCACTGGGCCGGTGGCACTGGTCACACCGGACCGCCCCGCCACACCACGCGGCCGACGACATGGACCTCGCGCGCCGATTCCGTCGGGATCGGCTCCACGGCGTAGGCCTTGTTGTCGCTGATGAGGATGAGGCCGCCGTCCACCTTGCATTGGATGCGCTTGACCAGGCGCTCGCCGCGCACCTCGAGCACGTAGACCCCGAGGTCGCTCAGGCTCGGCTTGCGGTCCGTCGCGTCGACCAGCAGGTAGTCGTTGTTGCAGATGCCCGGCTCCATCGAGTGCCCGACCGCGACCTCGAACACGAAGTCCCCGGGCTCGCGGTTGAAGGTCGCGCGCAGCCAGCTATGCCGAAACCCGATGACGTCATGCGGGCAATCGGCCGCCCGGCAGGCGCCTTCGTCCGCGTCACCTTGGACCGCCTTGGGCAGCAGGAGGAACTGCCCAGCGTCGAGATGTCCCACCCGCTCGGACAACTGGTCGGCATGGGCGCGCGCGGCCAGGCTGAGCAGGTCCGGCGGCGCCCCTTCGCCTTGCGCCAGCCAAGCGACACTGACCCCGGTCGCCTCAGCGAGCGCGATCAGGCGGCTGCGACTTGGCTCGGCCTGTCCCTTGACCCATTTGCGAAAAGCCGAGGGCGAGACACGGGAGGCTTTCGCCAATCGGTCGATGCTCGGCCATTGCCGCATGACGAGTTGCAGGCGCGCGGCGAAATCGGCCTGGTTCGCGCGGGCCGGCGGACACTGGAAGTCCTGCTCAGCGAGCGTCGGCACACGCATCGCGCAACACCTGGACGCGCATCGTGCGTGACATCCCCGCACCCGATCCGCGCCGGACGCGCCGGCGCGATGAGAGGAAAAGCCGTGATGCCAACGACGCCTCCGAGGACCCTACCGTGACCCGGGCCTTTTGCCTGGCCGGAGACATAGACCGAAATTCCGGGCCAGCGCCATGTTTAGTGTGCGCGTGACCCGCACGCCTTATGGGTTAGGCAGCGGGGCGACGGCGCGTGGGCGACCATGCGCAAGGTGCTTTTTCCTGCATCACGGTCAAGTGACGTGCGGCCCGGGCAGGAATTTGGTCGCGAGTCGTCGCCGAAAAGTGCGCGGCGACGCCGTACTGTGCCCGCGACAAGCCAGGATTGCCGGATTTCCGCCGGCATCTCGAAAAGCTCCAGCACTTTCCGGCGCGCGGACGACGTTGCGTGGGGACGATTCTAATCGGGTAAGCCCGATTGGTGCTTCCTGACTTTGAAAGGTTCGGCTTACGGTCGCGACGCCTACCTGATTAGCAATCAAGCGTCATGTGTATTGCTGTAAAGGGTCACGTTTCGCCGTAAATAGGGGCTGGTTTATTTATGGTCGGTCTTGCAATCAATATGCGGATTACTCGCGTGTCAGGAGGGAGCATGGACGACGAGCCAGCCCGGCCAGCGACGTCGCGTGCGGTCCGCCCACGCCTGGCGCCGAGGAGGAATCGACGGCCGGACACCCGTCCCGCCGTCCAGGGAGTACGGCGCAGCCGCGCTGTGCGAGCGGGGCCGGAAAGTCCGGCCTCACAACATGGCCCCGCGCGACGGGGCCGCTTCAATGGGGGAAGTAATGCCAGACAATAAAGTGACGACGGTATCCGCCTTGTCCGACGCGGAACTCGACTTCGTGGCGGCAGGGCGCGGCCGGCAGGTCTCGATCGACAACATCGCCGAGCAGTTTGCCCATAACGGGCAAGTCAACCTCGCCCTGCTCAGCGACTACGCGAGCCAGGGTGGCAACCAGAGCAACGCCAACAACGCCGGCAACGTCAGCTCGTAGGCTCCATCGAGCGGACAGGTGGCGCGGCGCCGCAGGACGACGCGCCACTGCTCGCACGCAAACCAGGGCTCCGCGAGGCGGCGCTCGTCACACAGGAAAGCAGCATGTCCAACGATACGGCTATGACGATCTCCGAGCTGTCCGATGCCGATCTCGACGCCGTGGCGGCGGGGTCGCACCACGGCTCGGGTCAATACGCGCGCGACAACTTCGCCCTCCAGTTCGCGAGCAACCGGCAGACGAACCTCGCCCTCGGCAGCGACAACGCCGGCCAGGGCGGCAACCAAACCAACAGCAACAACGCCGGCAACATCAGCACCTAGCGTCTCCTCGCGGAGACGTCCGTACGGCGCGCCTCGGCTCCCTTCCCGGACCGACTTCCGGGGAGGGGCACGGGGCGCCAGGGCGCCCGCCCCCTGGCGGGCAACATCCAGTCACCGGGATTCATCACAATGCTTGATTGCATGGCTGCACAGGGTTCCGACACCGTTGCCGTCTACGAGCTGTCCGACGCCGACCTCGATGCGGTGGCGGCGGGCAGGCACACGCACGTCGCTTTCAGCGGTTCCATGACCTCGCCCGGCCACTTCTCGGTCGGCGACGTCGCGATCGCCGTCCAGGTCAACAGCCAGGTCAACGTCGCCGTGCTGAGCTACGACTTGGTGCAAGGAGGGTCGCAGACGAACGTCAACAACGCCGGCTCCCTCGCCCTCTAGGCGGCGACTTACGAGACGGCGAGCCAGCAGGTCGTTCCGCCGGTTTCCGTCGCGGCCTGGCGGAAACCGGCTCTCGAGGGCGTGGTGCGGACAATGCGTGCAGCCAAAAACTCCTTCGTGGCCCGCCTGCGACGCGCCAGCGCCGCGCGCCCGACCCTGGCCGGACCTGTCTTGCCCCACCCGGCCCTGGCCCCCGAGCTCGCGCGGCCGCAGCGCGCGCTGTTCCGGCAGGAGGCGATCGAGTTCCAGCAGCACGACCGGCAATGGGGCCAGGTGGTGGTGGCGCAGTCGCTCTCCGCCAAACTCGCCGTCTGGCTGATCGCCGGTGCCGCGGTCACGGCGATCGCCTTCCTGTTCCTCGGCCACTACGCCCGCAAGGAGACCGTGGCCGGCTACCTGGCGCCGGCCGCCGGGACGGCCAAGGTGTTCGCGCCGCAGACCGGCACCATCAGCGCGGTCTATGTCGAGCAGGGACAGCGCGTCGCGGCCGGCCAGCCCCTGCTGAGCGTCAGGACCAGCCACACCGACGCGAATGGCGAGGATGTCGACGCGATCGTGCTCGAATCGCTCAAGGGCCAGAACCAGGCGCTCGCGACGCAGATCGCCGCCCAGGAGCGCCGCGCCGTCTCCGAGCGGCAGCGCCTCACGGCGCAGCTCCGCGGCATCGAGGACGAATCGGTGCAGCTCGCCTCCCAGATCGCGATCCAGCAGGAACGCATCCGCCTGTCGGAGCGGCTGGTCACGTCCAGCGCGCCGCTGGTGGCGCGCGGCCTGATCGCGCAGGTCGAGCAGCACCGTCGCGAGGAGGACGTGCTGGCGCAGCGGCAGAGCCTCAGCGCCCTGGCGCAACAGCTCGCGGCGCGCCAGGGCCAGCACAGCGAGACGAGCTTCGCCCTCGACCAGCTCGCGACCGTGATGGCCGACAAGACCCAGGCGCTGCGTGGCGAACTCTCCAGCGCCGAGCAGCGTATCGCCGAGGTCGAAGGCCGCCGCGCCTACACCATCCGCGCGCCGATCGGCGGCTACGTCTCGTCGCTGCAAGCCTCGCTCGGCCAGGCGACCGACCCGCAGCGGCTGCAGCTCCAGATCATGCCCGGCGACAGCGCGCTGCAGGCCGAACTGTTCGTCCCGGCGCGCGCGATCGGCTTCGTCAGGGTGGGCCAGGACGTCCGCATCCTCTACGACGCCTTCCCGTACCAGCATTACGGCGCCTATCACGGCCGCATCGTCCGCGTGTCCAAGACGGCGCTGTCGGGCTCGGACATCTCGACGCCGGTCGTCTTGCACGAACCCGCCTACCGGGCGGTCGTGGCGCTCGACCGGCCGGACATCGACGCCTACGGGCAGCGCATCCCGCTGCAGCCCGACATGCTGCTCAAGGCCGACGTGATCCTCGAGCGCCGCACGCTGATGGACTGGATCCTCAACCCGCTGCTGAGCGCCAGGATGCAGGGATGATCCAGGAGCTGCTGAACTTCGGCGGCCGGCACCGCCTGCCCGCCATCATGCAGACCGAGGCGGCCGAGTGCGGGCTCGCCTGCCTCGCCATGGTGGCCTCCTATCACGGCCACCGCGTCGACCTGAACACGCTGCGCCGCCGCCATCCGGTGTCGCTGAAGGGCGTCACCCTGCGCGGCCTGATCCAGGTCGCGAGCGAGATGAAGCTGGCGTGCCGGCCGCTGCGCTTCGAGCTCGACGGGCTGCGGCACCTGCGCCTGCCGGCGATCGCGCATTGGGACATGCAGCATTTCGTCGTGCTGAAATCGGTCACGAGCAAGGCCGTCACCATCCACGACCCGGCCAGCGGCGTCCGCTCCTACCCGCTCGCGATCGCCTCGAAGCACCTGACCGGCGTGGCGCTCGAGCTCTCGCCCACCGAGGCGTTCGTCCCCAAGGACGAGAAGGCCCGGCTGTCGTTCAAGGTGTTCTGGGGGCAGATGCCCGGCACCGGGTCGCCACTGGTGCAGATCTTCGTGCTCTCGATCATCCTCGAGCTGTTCGTCATCGCCGCCCCGTTCTACATGCAGCTCGCGGTGGACGAGGTGGTGGCGCGCGGCGACCTCGATCTGCTGATGACGCTGGCGCTGGGATTCGGGCTGCTGATGGCCTGCAACGTGGCCACCACGGCGTTGCGCTCGCACATCGTGCTGGTGGTGCAGAACAGCCTGCACTTCCGCATCGGCGCGCGGTTGTTCCACCATCTGCTCCGGCTGCCGATGGCGTTCTTCGAGAAGCGCCACATCGGCGACATCCTGTCACGCTTCCAGTCGATCGAGCCGATCCGGCACGCCTTGGCCGAGGGCCTGATCCTCGCCGCCATCGACGGCATCATGGCCTGTGCCACGCTGGTGATGATCCTGGTCTACAGCCCGACGCTGGCCATGGTCGTGCTCGTCGCACTGGCGCTCTACACCATCCTGCGGCTCGCGACCTACCGGCGCTTCCGCGACCTCAGCGAGGCGGCGATCCAGGCGCAGGCGGCGGAGAGTTCCAACCTGATCGAGACCGCGCGCGCGATCCAGAGCCTCAAGCTGTTCAACCGCGAGTCGGACCGGGAAGGCCAGTGGCTGAACCGCCACGCCGACTTCGTCAACGCCAACGTCCGCCTCGGGCGCGTCCAGATCCAGTTCACGACGCTCAACACCCTGCTGTTCGGCCTGGAGAACATCGTCAGCGTCTATCTCGCGGCCCGGCTGGCGCTCGACAACGCCATGACCGTCGGGATGCTGTTCGCCTTCATGTCGTACAAGTCGAGCTTCACCGCGAAGGCGTCCGCCCTGGTCGAGAAGGCGTTGCAGTTCCGCCTGCTCGACCTGCACCTCGAACGCCTGGCCGACATCGCGCTCACCCCGGCGGAGCGCGGGCACGACCGGCCGCTGGCCTACGCGCGGCCGATCCAGGGCGCCATCGAGCTCCGCCACGTGAGCTTCCGCTATGCCGAGACCGAACGCTTCATCCTGGAAGACGTGAGCCTCAGCGTCGGCGCCGGCCAGTTCGTCACCATCATGGGTCCCTCGGGCGGCGGCAAGACGACGCTGCTCAAGATCATGCTCGGGCTGCTGGAGCCGACCAGCGGCGAGGTGCTGATCGACGGCGTGCCGCTGTCGACCGTGGGCGTGCGGGTCTATCGCGAGCAGGTCGCCGCCGTGATGCAGGACGATCAGTTGCTGTCGGGCTCGATCGCCGACAACATCTGCTTCTTCGACCCGCATTTCGACCAGGAGCGGATGTTCATGTGCGCGCGGATCGCCGGCGTGCACGACGAGATCATGGCGATGCCGATGGCCTACAACAGCCTGATCGGCGACATGGGCAGCTCGCTCTCGGGCGGCCAGAAGCAGCGGGTGCTGCTGGTGCGGGCGCTGTACAAGTCGCCGCGCATCCTGTTCCTCGACGAGGGCACGGCGCATCTCGACGTCGAGGGCGAGCGCCAGATCAACGGCCGCCTGCGCCGCCTCGACATCACCCGCGTCAGCGTCGCGCACCGGCCGGACATCATGACCGGGACCGACACGGTGCTGCGCATCGGCTGACCTCGCGCGGCTCCGCCCGGGCGGGGACGGGCGTCACGCTACGCCTTGCCGGTTGCGCGGTTGGTGAAGCGGGCGTTGCCCAGCCCGGTGCCGATGGTCATCACGCCCCAACGCTGCACGTCGCGCATGAACGGCACCTCGCTCAGCCCCTGCACCACCGCGTCGTTGTGCATCAGCACGGTGAGCGGGTGCTGCTCGATGGCGGGGATCGCCTCGCGCAGCAGCCGCGGCAGGTTGAAGTGCTTGTGCTCCCAGTCGCCCGGCAGGTTCTGGCCGCCCTTCTCGATCGAGCCGTCCTCGCGGATCAGGCCGGGGCAGCCGATGCCGATGAACGGGGCGAGCCGCAATCCCTGCTTGGCCGCCCGCTTGATCATCGCCTGCAGCATCGCGGTCATGCGCTCGACCGCGGCCTTGCGGTCCGGCTTGTCGTCGGCGTGGCGCCACAGCTCCGATGCCAGCACCCGGCTCCTGGACAGGTCGCCCGCCTTCTGGTTCACCTCGACCAGGCCCACCCGGATGTTGGAGCCGCCGATGTCGACCGCGAGGATGCCGCCATGGCCCGAGAAGATCCACGACGGGGCCAGGTGGATGCAGCCGATCAG
The DNA here is from genome assembly GCA_964247515.1 of uncultured Acetobacteraceae bacterium. GTDB lineage: Bacteria > Pseudomonadota > Alphaproteobacteria > Acetobacterales > Acetobacteraceae > CAVRQM01. Next base: position 6,751 of record CAXTVL010000134.1, read on the forward strand.
GCCGGCCTCGTCCGGGTCGTGGCGGATCGGCCGCAGGTCGAGCTCGAGCTTGGCGGCCTTCAGCAGCACCGCGGTGCGCCCGATCGCGAGCTCGCCCACGCGGCTGTCGCGCAGGCCGCCCCCCACCACGATGCGCTGCGTGCCGCGCCACTCCTTGAGCCGCATGATCCGCCGGATCACCCCGGCGAATTCCTGCGCGAACTCCTCGATCGTGCCCAGCACCACGCCGGCCGCCTCGGGGTCGCCGTCGGCCATCGCGCGGTCGAGCTTCTTCTTGCTGATGTCGGTGCTGGCGACCGCGCCCAGCGGGTCGTCGTCGACCTCGCGCAGGCGTTCGCGGCCGTCCTCCAGGATGGCGCGGAACGCACGGC
>CAXTVL010000135.1:0-7068 GCA_964247515.1 uncultured Acetobacteraceae bacterium
TGGCCCGGGTGCGGCGCGAGACCGGCCTCGCGTTCGAGACCGTCTCGACCCGCGAGGAGGCCGCACTCGCGCTCGAGGCATGCGCCCCGCTGCTGTCGCCGTTGGCCAGCGGCGGCGCCCGGCGCGCCGTGCTGTTCGACATCGGCGGCGGCTCGACCGAGGTCGCCTGGGTCCGTCTCGGTGCGGTGGGCGCTCATCCCGAGTTGATCGGCACCACCTCGTTGCCGGTCGGTGTGGTGAGCCTGGCCGGGCGCGGGCACGGCGACTTCGAGGCCATCGCCGAGCAGGTGGCGGCGGCGCTGCGTGGCTTCGAGTCGGTCCATCGCATCGCGGGCGAGATCCGCCAAGGCGGCGTGGTGCTGCTGGGCACCTCGGGCACCGTCACGACGCTTGCGGGCGTGGCACTCGATCTGCCGCGTTACCGACGGCCGCTGGTCGATGGGGTGATCCTGAGCGACCGCGCCGCGAGCGGCGCCGTGGCGCGGCTGCGCGCCATGGGGCCGGCCGGGTTGGCAGCCAATCCTTGCGTGGGGCCGGAGCGGGCCGACTTCGTGCTGCCGGGCTGCGCCATCTATGCCGGTATCCATCGCCTGTGGCCGGCGCCGCGCATCGTGGTGGCCGACCGTGGCCTGCGCGACGGCGTGTTGCTGCGGCTGATGCGCGCCGACCACGGCTCGCGTCACGGTCGGCCGGCGCGGGCCGCCGCCGCGCCATGACCAAGCCGCCCACCGGGCGCAAGCTCGCGGTCAAACTGAAGCGCACCGACAAGCGCAGCACCGGCCAGCAGGCATGGCTACTGCGGCAACTGAACGACCCGTACGTGGCCGCCGCCAAGGAGCAGGGCTACCGCTCCCGCGCCGCGTTCAAGCTGATCGAGCTCGATGAGCGCCACCACCTGATCCGGCGCGGGATGCGGGTGCTCGACCTGGGTGCCGCGCCCGGCGGCTGGAGCCAGGTCGCGGTGCAGCGTGGCGCCAGCCGGGTGGTGGGACTGGACTTGCTGCCGATCGACCCGGTGCCGGGAGCGCGGTTCCTGCTGGGCGATTTTGCCGACGAGGCGATGCCGGCGCGTCTGGCCCAGCTGCTGGGCGGCGCCCCCGACCTCGTGCTGTCCGACATGGCGCCCAACACCACCGGCCACGCCGCCACCGACCATATCCGCATCATCGCCCTGGCCGAGATGGCGTTGCAGCTCGCCGCCGAGACGCTGGCGCCGGGCGGCGGCTTCGTCGCCAAGGTGTTCCAGGGCGGCTCCGAGCGCGGGATGCTGGCGCCGATGAAGCGTATGTTCACGAGCGTGCGCCACGCCAAGCCGCCGGCGAGCCGCAAGGGTTCGAGCGAGTTGTACGTTGTTGCCACCGGCTTCCGTGGCCGGTAGAAGGCGCCGTCAAGGCTGATTCCGAGGTCCGCCATGACGCCAGACGACAATTTCAGCGAAGTCGGTCCGCCCGCGCAGGAGCGCTCGCGGATCGAGCCGCGTGTCGCCGAGGCCCGGGTTTCGGAGGCGTTGGCCTTCGACGACGTGCTGGTGGTGCCGCGCTACTCGCAAGTGCTGCCCAACGCCGCCGACACCCGTGCCCGCCTCACCCGCGGCATCTGGCTCAACATCCCGCTGGTCGCCTCCGCGATGGACACCGTGACCGAGCAGGCGATGGCGATCGCCATGGCGCAGCATGGCGGCATGGGGGTGATCCACAAGAACCTCACCGTGGACGAGCAGGCGGCGCAGGTGCGGGGCGTGAAGAAGTTCGAGAGCGGCATGGTCATCAACCCGGTGACGATCTTCCCCGACCAGACGCTGGCCGACGCACGCGCCCTGATGGAGCGCTACCGCATCAGCGGCATCCCGGTGGTCGAGCGTGGGACCAGCCGCTTGGTCGGCATCCTGACCAACCGCGACGTGCGATTCGCGACCGACCCCGGCCTCAAGGTCTACGAGCTGATGACCCGCGACGGGCTGGTCACGGTGACGTCGGACGTCGGCGCCACCGAGGCGCGGCGGCTGCTGCACCGCCATCGCATCGAGAAGCTGATGGTGGTCGACGACGCCTACCGCTGCGTGGGCCTCATCACCGTCAAGGACATGGACAAGGCGCAGGCGCACCCGCTCGCCAACAAGGACGAGCTGGGCCGGCTGCGAGTCGCGGCCGCGACCGGGGTGGGCGAGGACGGCCACGCCCGGGCGATGGCGCTGGTCGATGCCGGCGTCGACGTGATCGTGGTCGACACCGCGCACGGCCACTCGCAGGGCGTGCTGGCGGCGGTCGACCGCATCAAGCAGGCGTCAAACGCGGTGCAGGTGATCGCCGGCAACGTGGCGACCCCGGAAGGGGCCGAGGCGCTGATCCGCGCCGGGGCCGATGCGGTCAAGATCGGCATCGGGCCGGGCAGCATCTGCACCACCCGCGTCGTCGCCGGCGTCGGCGTGCCGCAGTTCTCGGCGGTGATGGAGACGTCCGTGGCCTGTCGCGAAGCCAACGTGCCGGCGATCGCCGATGGCGGCGTCCGCACCAGCGGCGATCTCGTGAAGGCGATCGGCGCCGGGGCCGATTGCGTCATGGTCGGCAGCCTGCTGGCCGGCACCGACGAGGCGCCGGGCGAGGTGTTCCTCTACCAGGGCCGCAGCTTCAAGTCGTACCGCGGCATGGGCAGCATCGGCGCCATGGCGCGCGGCTCGGCCGACCGCTACTTCCAGCAGGAGATCACCGACAGCCTCAAACTGGTGCCCGAAGGCATCGAAGGCCGGGTCGGCTACAAGGGGCCGGTGTCCGGCGTGCTGCATCAACTCGTCGGCGGCCTCCGCGCCGGCATGGGCTACACCGGCAGCGCCACGATCCCCGACTTGCAGCGCCATGTGCAGTTCCGCCGCATCACCGGCGCCGGCCTGCGCGAGAGCCACGTCCACGACGTCGCCATCACCCGCGAGGCGCCGAACTACCGACAGGAGAACTGACGTGAAGGCCGCGCTGTTCGACGCCTACGGCACGCTGCTCGACGTGAACTCGGCGGTGACGCCGCACGCCGAGCGGCTGCGTGGGCAGGCGCAGGCGTTCTCGCTGCTGTGGCGCAGCAAGCAGCTCGAATACACCTGGGTGCGGACCCTGGCCGGGCGGCACGTCGACTTCGCCCGCGTCACCGACGACGCGCTGGCGTTCGCCGCCGCCACGCACGGCATCGACGACGCGGCGCTGCTGTCCGAGCTGCGCGACGGCTACGAGCGCCTGGCGGCGTTCCCGGACGTGGCGCCGGCGCTGGGGGCCGTGGGCGTGACCCGCATGGTGCTGTCGAACGGCCCGCCGCCGATGCTGGGCCGGCAGTTGCGCCACGCGGGCCTCGCTCCGCTGTTCGACGACGTGCTCAGCGCCGAGCCCGCCCAGGTGTTCAAGCCGCATTCCGACGTCTACCGGCTCGCCACCGCTCGGCTCGGCCTGCCGCCCGCGGAGATCGCGTTCCTGTCGTCCAACCCGTGGGACGTGTTCGGCGCGCGCGGCTTCGGCTTCCACGCCATCTGGGTCAACCGCACGGCGCAGGCGGACGAGTACGGCCTGCGCGGCACGGTCCCGGAGGTCGCCGACCTGTCCGCGCTCCCGGCCCTGCTCGGGTGACACCGGCGGCGCGGCTTTCGACCGCCATCGAACTGCTCTCGGCGATCGAGGCGGCGCCGCGCAAGCCGGCCGACGCGGTCGCCAACGACTTCTTCCGCCAGCGCCGCTTCATCGGCTCGGGCGACCGCCGCGCGGTCTCGGAGCGGGTCTGGCGCATCCTGCGTACGCACCGCCGGCTTGCCTGGTGGCTGGAGCGGTCCGGCATCCCGGTCAACCCGCGACAGGTGCTGGCCGCCAGCCTGCTGACCGAGGGCTGGGCGCTGTCCGGCGTGGCACAGTCGTTCTCCGGCGGCGCGTATGGTGCCACCCCGCTGGCGCCGGCGGAGGCCCACCTGCTGGCCGGCATCGAGGGCCACACGCTCGACCACCCGCAGATGCCCGACGCGGTGCGGCTCGAGCTGCCGGATTGGGTGCTGCCGCAGTTGCGCGAGCGGTTCGGCGAGGCGCTGGAGCCGGAGATGGCGGCGATGGCGGCGGCGGCGCCGCTCGACCTGCGGGTCAACCTGCTGAAAGGCGACCGCGACACGGCGCTGGCCGCGCTGGCGCTGGAGGGGATCGAGGCCAGGCCCACGCCCTATTCGCCCTGGGGGCTGCGCGTCGAGGGCCGCCGCCCGATCTCGACCGGCCGCGCGTTCCAGGGCGGCCTGGTCGAGATCCAGGACGAGGGCAGCCAGATCGTCTCGGCCCTGGTCGGTGCCGCGCCGGAGATGCGGGTCGCCGATTTCTGCGCCGGCGCCGGCGGCAAGACGCTGGCACTCGCGATGGCGATGCGCAACCGCGGCCACATCGCCGCCTGCGACGTGAGCCCGCACCGGCTCGACGGGGCGGTGCGCCGGCTGCGCCGCGCCGGCGTGCACAACGTCGAGCGGCATCTGGTCGAGCCGGGCGACAAATGGGCCAAGCGCCGCGCCGGCAGCTTCGACCGCGTGCTGGTCGACGCGCCCTGCACCGGCTCCGGCACCTGGCGGCGCAACCCCGACGCGCGGCTGCGCCTCGTGGAGCGCGACCTCGACGAGCTGGCGCCGAAGCAGGCGGGCATTCTGGGCCAGGCCGCGCGGCTGGTGCGCAAGGGCGGCTGGTTGGTCTATGCTACCTGCTCGCTGCTGGCGCGGGAGAACGAGGTGCAGGTGCAGGGCTTCCTCGACGGCCATCCGGAGTTCTCGGTGGTGCCGCTGGAGCGCGCCTGGACGCTGCCCGGCGAACCGCCGGCGCGCGGACCGTATCTGTCGTTGACGCCGTTGCGGCATGGCACCGACGGCTTCTTCGGCGCGGTGCTGGAGCGCGCGGCGTGATCGCCATCCGCCGCGCCCGCGCCACCGACGCAGCGGCGATCGGCGCCGTGCACGTGGCGGCGTGGCGCAGCGCCTATCCCGGCATCCTGCCCGACCGCTTCCTGTCGCGCCTCTCGGCGCCACGCCAGGCCGCGTATTACGACCACGCGATCCGCGTGGGCAGCGAGCGCAGCCGTTCCGGCGTGCATGTGGCGACCGTCTCCGGAGTCGACCTCGGGCCGGGCGGCGGGCCGTCGCGCATCGTGGGCTTCGCCACCAGCTCGCCGCTGGCGATGGGCGACGCCCGGCTGGCTGAGGGCGAGATCGAGACATTGTACGTGCTCGACGACTGGCGCGAGCGCGGGCTGGGACGGCGGCTGATCCGCGCCTCGGCGCTGCACCTGGCCGAGCAGGGCTGCCGCTCGGCGTTCCTGTGGGTGCTGCGCGACAACCCGGCGCGCTGGTTCTACGCGCGCCTCGGCGGCCGCGCGGTGGCCGAGGGCACCATCCAGGTGGCGGGGCAGCCGGTGGCGCAGACCGCCTATGTCTGGAACCCGATCGACCGGCTGGCGCAAGCCACCTCCGCCATTTCGTAGCGCTTATCCAGCAGACCGGGGACACGCCATGCCCGACCTCGCCCCGCCGGCCGCGATGGCCGCGGACCGCATCCTGATTCTCGATTTCGGCAGCCAGGTGACGCAGCTCATCGCGCGCCGGGTGCGCGAGGCGGGGGTGTATTGCGAGATCTGGCCGTTCGACGCCGGTCCCGCGCGGCTGCGCAATTTCGCGCCGCGTGGCATCATCCTCTCCGGCGGTCCCGCCAGCGTCACCGAAGGCGACACCCCGCGCGCGCCCGACGCGGTGTTCGAGGCCGGCGTGCCGGTGCTGGGCATCTGCTACGGCGAGCAGACCATGTGCGCGCAACTGGGTGGCGCGGTCGAGAGCGGCCACCACGCCGAGTTTGGCCGCGCGTTCGTCGACGTGGTGGAGCCGAGCAGCCTGTTCCGCGGTGTCTGGGAGAAGGGGGCCCGCGAGCAGGTCTGGATGAACCACGGCGACCGCATCACCCGGCTGCCGCCCGGCTTCCGCGCCGTGGCGACCAGCGAGGGTTCGCCGTACGCCGCCATCGCCGACGAGAGCCGCCGGTTCTACGGCTTGCAGTTTCACCCGGAGGTGTCGCACACACCGCACGGCGCGGCGTTGCTGCGCAACTTCGTGCGCGACGTCGCCGGCTGCGCGGGCGACTGGACCATGGCCGGCTTTCGCGAGGCCGCAATCGGGCGCATCCGCGATGCGGTCGGCACCGGGCGGGTGATCTGCGGCCTGTCCGGCGGCGTCGACAGCTCGGTCGCGGCGGTGCTGATCCACCAGGCGATCGGCGAGCAACTGACTTGCATCTTCGTCGACCATGGCCTGCTGCGCGCGGGCGAGGCGGAACAGGTCGACGCCACCTTCCGAGACCGCTTCAACATCCGCCTGGTGCATCGCGACGCGTCCGCGATGTTCCTCGCGGCCCTCGACGGGGTCAGCGAGCCGGAGGCCAAGCGGAAGGCGATTGGCCGAGTGTTCATCGAGGTGTTCGAGGAGGAGGCGGCCAAGCTCGGCGGCGCCGACTTCCTGGCGCAAGGCACGCTGTACCCCGACGTGATCGAGAGCGTCAGCGCCTCGGGTGGGCCGAGCGTCACCATCAAGTCGCACCACAATGTCGGCGGCCTGCCGGAGCGGATGCGGATGCGTCTGGTCGAGCCGCTGCGCGAGCTGTTCAAGGACGAGGTGCGCCTGCTCGGCCGCGAGCTGGGCCTGCCGCCCGACATCGTCGGCCGCCACCCGTTCCCCGGCCCTGGCCTCGCGATCCGCATCCCCGGTGCGGTGACGCCGGACAAGCTGGCGACGCTGCGCCGGGCCGACGCGATCTTCCTCGAGGAAATCCGTGCGGCGGGCCTCTACGACGCGATCTGGCAGGCGTTCGTGGTGCTGCTGCCGGTACGCACCGTGGGCAACATGGGCGAGGGACGCACCTACGACCACGCCTGCTGCTTGCGCGCCGTGACCAGCAGCGACGGCATGACGGCGGAAATCTACCCGTTCGACATGGCGTTCCTGGGCCGCGTCGCCGGCCGCATCGTCAACGAGGTGCGCGGCATCAACCGCGTCACCTACGACATCACCGGCAAGCCGCCCGGGACAATCGA
>CAXTVL010000136.1:0-682 GCA_964247515.1 uncultured Acetobacteraceae bacterium
GGCAACGACGTGGTCGCCAGCACGGCGGCCGACACCATCATCGGCGGTCTCGGCAGCGGCACCATCACCGCGAGCGGCGGCGGGCAGGTGGTGTTCGGCGGCGCCGGGCCGATGACCTTCGCCGGCGGCGGCGCCGCGACGGTGGTGGGCGGCGTCGGCAACGCCACGCTGTTCGGCTCCAACGCCCCCGGCACCACGGAAGTCTACACCGGCGCCGGCAGCACCGTGTTCGTGGGCGGATCGGCCAACACCGTGATGCAGGGCTTCGCCACCGGCACCAGCACCACGGCGTTCGACGGCGCCGGCGCCACCCAGTTCGGGCTCACCCTCGGCCACGCCGGCGGCACGCTCACCGTCTACGGCTTCAAGCCCGGCACCGACAGCTTCCACCTGGCCGGCTACGGCTCCACCGACGCCTCCGCCAGCGCCACCACCGCCGCCGGTTCGACCAGCTTCACCCTGTCCGACAACACCCATGTGACGCTGGTCGGCGTCACCGGCCTGACCGGCAGCTCGTTCGTCTGACCGCCGCCGCCCCCCCCCCCCCCCCCCCCCCCCGGGGGGGGGCGCGGGGGGGGGGCCCCCCCCCCCCGGGCGCAGATCGACCTGCGCGATCTGCGCGTCCTGCGGATAGAACTGCTTGTAAGGGAAGCCGGTCCCGAGCATCAGCAGGGTGTCGCAG
>CAXTVL010000136.1:692-7050 GCA_964247515.1 uncultured Acetobacteraceae bacterium
CCCCCGGCCTCCCCGGCCGCCCGTCCGCCGCCCCGCCCCCCCCCCCCCCCCCCCCCACGGCGGCGGTGCGGGCGATTGCGCGGCGCCACGGCGGTCCCTACGTTCAGGCCATGCCCGATACGCTGCGCATGGCGCTCGCCCAGCTCAACCCGCACCAGGGCCAAGTGGTGAGCAACCTGGCGATGATCCGGCGCGCCCGGGCCGAGGCGGCGCGGCTCGGCGCCGACCTCGTGGTGACGCCGGAATTCTCCATCGCCGGCTATCCGCCCGAGGATCTGGTGCGCAAGCCGGCCTTCGTCGCCGCCTGCGAGGACGCCATCGCGCAGCTCGCGGCGGACACGGTGGACGGCGGCCCCGGCCTGGTGGTGGGCGGCCCGTGGCGCGACGGCGAGCGGCTGTACAACGCGGCTTACGTGCTCGACGGCGGCCGGATCGTGGCGCGGCGCGCCAAGCACGAGCTGCCGAATTACGGCGTGTTCGACGACAAGCGGGTATTCGACGCGGGTCCGGCGCCCGGCCCGGTGGCATTCCGTGGCTTCCGCCTCGGCGTGATGATCTGCGAGGATTGGTGGTTCCCGGCGGTGAGCGAGACGCTGGCCGAGAGCGGGGCGGAGGTGCTGCTGTCGATCAACGGCAGCCCGTACGAGGCGGGCAAGCACAGCCAGCGCGTCGACCTCGCGGTGCATCGGGTGGTCGAGACCGGGTTGGGCTTCGCCTTCTGCGCGCAGGTCGGCGGCCAGGACGAGTTGGTGTTCGACGGCGCCGGCTTCGTGCTCAACCCGGACCGCACGCTGGCGCTGATGATGCCGCATTTCGAGGAGGCGGTGACGCTCACCGAATGGACCCGCGAGGGCGGGCGCCTGGTCTGCGCGCCGCACGTCCTGGCGCCGGAGCCGGAGCCGCTCGAGCTGGTCTACCGCTGCCTGATGACCGGACTGCGCGACTACGTGCGCAAGAACCGCTTCCCCGGCGTGATCTTCGGCCTCTCGGGCGGCATCGACAGCGCGCTGTCGGCGGCGGTGGCGGTCGACGCGCTGGGGGCCGCGCAGGTGCGCGCCTTCATGCTGCCCAGCCCGTACACCAGCCAGGCCAGCCTGGACGACGCCGCCGCCTGCGCCCGCCTGCTCGGCATCCGCTGCGACACGGTGCCGATCACGCCGGCGATGCGGGCGTTCGACGAAGCCCTGGCGCCGCTGTTCGAGGGCCGGCAGAGCGACATCACCGAGGAGAACATCCAGTCGCGCGCGCGCGGCCTGACGCTGATGGCGATCAGCAACAAGCTGGGCCAGATGGTGCTGACCACCGGCAACAAGAGCGAGATGTCGGTGGGCTACGCGACGCTCTACGGCGACATGTGCGGCGGCTACTCGGTGCTGAAGGACGTCTACAAGACCGCGGTGTTCGCCCTGTCGCACTGGCGCAACGCGCACCGGCCGCACGACGCGCTGGGGCCGGACGGGCCGGTGATGCCGGAGCGCGTCATCACCAAGCCGCCGAGCGCCGAGCTCAAGCACGACCAGACCGACCAGGACAGCCTGCCGCCATACGAGGTGCTGGACGCGGTGCTGGAGGGCCTGGTCGAGGGCGAGCGCAGCGTCGACGCCATGGTCGAGCGGGGGTTCGAGCGCGACACCGTGCTGCGGGTGTGGCGGATGCTCGACCGCGCCGAGTACAAGCGGCGGCAGGCGCCGCCGGGCGTGAAGATCAGCTCGCGCGCGTTCGGCCGCGACCGCCGCTACCCGATCACCAACGGCTTCACCGCCCTGGTCGCCTGAGGGTTCATTGCCCGGGGATGCAGCGCCATGAGCGACCTGTTCGCGCCGCCCGGAGGCTGGCGCGTCCGCATCCTCGACCTATCGGGGGGCGCCGAGGACAACATCACCGAGGAGGTCGGCGGCTTCCCCACGCTGATGCAGGCCAACGCCTTCGCCCGCCGCTACGTGCGCGACAGCGTCGAGCGCTGCCGCGAGCCGGGCATGGCGGAGCGCGACGTGCTCAACACCTGGTTCGCCTTCGGCGAGGACGCCGAGGTGCTGGACGGCGGCGACGGCGCCTGGCGCAGCGCCGCCGAGTTGGCCGACTTCGCGGCGCAGCCGGCGAACGCCGAGGACCGCGACTGGCGCGCGCTCGACCCGCGCGGCGACGAGCCGGACGAGGACGACGACGACCGGGAGCCTGGCCCGCCGCCGGACGGCCGGGAATGACGGTCCCCGGCTTGACACCCAAGGTCCGCTTCGCGCCGTCGCCCACCGGCTACCTGCATGTCGGCAACGCCCGTCCGGCGCTGCTGAACTGGCTGTTCGCGCGCCGCGCGGGCGGACATTTCCTGCTCCGCCTCGACGACACCGACACCGGGCGCAGCACCGAGGAATACGCCGAGGCGATCACCCACGATCTGCGCTGGCTCGGCCTCGACTGGGACGAGACGCTGCGCCAGTCCGACCGCCTCTCGCGCTACGCGGACGCCGCCGACGCCTTGCGCCGCGTTGGCCGGCTGTACCCCTGCTTCGAGAGCGAGGAGGAGCTGCGCTTCAAGCGCGAGCAGAAGCTGCGGCGCGGCCAGGCGCCGGTCTACGACCGCGCCATGCTGAAACTGACCGCCGAGCAGCGTGCCCAGGCCGAGGCCGGCGGCAAGCGGCCGTACTGGCGCTTCCTGCTGTCATCGAGCGAGCCGTCATGGGACGACATGGTGCTCGGGCGCCGGCAGGTGAAGCTCGGCTCGCTGTCCGACCCGGTGCTGGTGCGCGGCGACGGCTCGCCGCTGTACACCTTCACCTCGGTGGTCGACGATTTGGATGGCGGCATCAGCCACATCATCCGCGGCGAGGACCACGTCACCAACACCGGCATCCAGCTCGATATCCTGGCGGCACTCGCCGAGGCCGAGCGGATGGCGCCGCCCACGATCCGGCTCGCGCACCTGCCGCTGCTGCTGGGTGCGGACGGCGACAAGCTCTCCAAGCGCACCGGCGGGCTGTCGCTGCGCCGGCTGCGCACCGACGGCATGGAGCCCATGGCGATCACCGGCTACCTCGCGACACTCGGCTCGTCGCAGCCGAGCGTGGCCGCCAGCCTGCCCGACCTCACGGCCGCCTTCGACCTCGCCCGCTTCGGCCACGCCGCGGCGCGGTTCGACGTCGCGCAACTGCAGGCGCTCAACCGCCGGGTGCTGCAGGGCATGGCGTTCGACGACGTGGCGGCACGGCTGCCGCAGGGCGCCACCGAGGCGTTCTGGGTGGCGATCCGCGGCAACATCGACCTGCTGGGCGAGGCGCGTGGCTGGTGGGACGTGGTGGCTGGCAGCATCGTGCCGCCGGTGCTGGAGGGCGAGGGCGACTTCCTGCATCTCGCCGCCGAGGCGCTGCCGGAGGAGCCGTGGGACGCCGAGGTGTGGGATCGCTGGATCGCCGCCCTCAAGGCGGCGTCTGGGCGCAAGGGGCGGGCGCTGTTCATGCCGCTGCGCCTGGCGCTGACCGGGGAGGAGCACGGGCCGGAACTGCGCGCCCTGTTGCCGCTGATCGGCCGGCTGCGCACGCTGGAACGGCTGCGGCTCGCGGCGTGACGCCGGATCTTCCCCTGGCCGAGCGCCTGTTCGCGGAGCTGGCGCGGCGCACCCGGCGCGGCCGGGGCATCGAGCGCGACACTTACGGCGAGGGCGAGCAGGCCGGGCACGACATCGCGCACGACGCGGCGGCGTCGCTCGGCCTGGAAGTCGCGGTGGACGCCATCGGCAACCTCGCCATGACGCTGCCGGGGCGGGACCGCGCGGCGCCCGCGGTGATCGTGGGCTCGCACCTGGACTCGGTGCCGCAGGGCGGCAATTTCGACGGCGCCGCCGGGGTCGTGGCCGGGCTGGCGGCGCTGTCCGGCTTTCGCGCGGCGGGCGTCGCGCCGGCGTTCGACATCACCGTCATGGCGATCCGCGGCGAGGAGTCGGCCTGGTTCGACGCGGCCTATATCGGCAGCCTCGGCGCCCTCGGGCGGCTCGACCCGGCGGCGCTCGAGGTGCGCCGCGTCGCCACCGGCAAGACGTTGGCGGCGCCGCTTTAGGCCCCGGGGTTCGGCCCCCAGCCGATACGCCGCCGCCCCCCGCGGCTCGACCGCGCCCGGGTGCGCGCCTACCTCGAACTGCACATCGAGCAGGGGCCGGTGCTGGTCCATGCCGGGCTGCCCGCCGCCGCCGTGACCGGCATCCGCGGCTGCCGGCGCTTCCGCACGGCCACCTGCACCGGGCAGTACGGCCATTCCGGGGCACTGCCGCGCCAGTACCGCCACGACGCCGTGGCGGCCACGGTGGCGTTGCTGCACCACATGCAGGGCGTCTGGCTGCAACGCGAGGCGGCGGGCGACGACCTGGTGCTGACCTCGGGCGAGCTCACGACCAACCCCGTGCTGCACGGGCCGAGCAAGGTCGCCGGCGAGACCCGGTTCGTGCTCGACATCCGCAGCCTGTCGCGGGAGGTGATGGACGCGGTGGCCGACGCGGCGCGCGACGCCGCGGCGCGGATCGGCGAGGAGCACCGCGTGCGGTTCGACCTCGGCGAGACCAGCGATTCGCCACCGGCGATGATGGACGCGCGCCTGGTCGCGGCGTTCCGGCAGCCGTTCCAGATGGCGAGCGGCGCCGGGCACGACGCGGCGGTGTTCGCCGCCGCCGGCGTGCCGTCGGGCATGATCTTCGTGCGCAACGAGCACGGCAGCCACAACCCGGACGAGGCGATGGACCTCGCCGACTTCGCCGTGGCCGCCCGCGCGCTGTCGGCGGCGCTGCTGGATTTCCCGTTCTGAGCCTGGCGCTGGCGCGGCCGTCGGGGACGGCGCTCGGCATCGGCATGATGTCGCTGGGCATCCTCGTGTTCGCGGCCAACGACGCCGTGGGCAAGTGGCTGGTCGGCACCTACTCCCCGGGCGAGCTGCAACTGGTGCGCAGTCTCGCCGGGCTGGCGTTCTTGGCGCCGGCCATCGCCCGCACCGGCGCCGCGCAGTTCCGCAGGCCGGCGCGGCCACGCCTGCAGGCGGCGCGGGTGGCGCTGTCGGCGGTGGAGTCGGTGCTGTTCTTCTACGCGCTGACCGGCCTGCCGCTGGCCGAGACGATGACCTACTACATGGCGGGGCCGATCTACGTGACAGCGCTGTCACCCTGGCTGCTGGGCGAGCGGGTCGGCTGGCGGCGCTGGTCGGCGGTGGCGGTGGGGTTCGCGGGCGTGGTGCTGGCGCTGCATCCCTCGCCGCGATCGCTCACGCCGCAGGCCGTCGCCGCCCTGGTCGGCAGCCTGATGTACGCGTGTTACATGATCGCCACGCGCAAGCTGGCGGGCACGCCCGGCACGGTGCTGGTCACGGCGCAATTGCTGGCCTCGGCGGCGCTGGGCGCGGCACTGGTGGCGGTGGGCGGCTGGAGCGCGCCCGGCTGGGGCGATTTCGGCCTGATGCTGGTGGTGGGCGCGGGTTCGCTGGGCGGCAACCTCTGCGTCAACCGGGCGCTGCGCCTGGCGCCGGCCTCGGTGGTGGTGCCGTTCCAGTACACGCTGATCCTGTGGGGCGTGCTGTTCGGCTACCTGTTCTTCGGCGACGTGCTGAGCGTCCCGACCGTGGCGGGAGCCGCCACCATCGTCGGCGCCGGGCTGTTCATCTTCATGCGCGAGCAGCGGCTCGCGCGTCAGCCGCGCCGCCAGGTGTAGGTCGCGGCGATCGCGTAGTTCCACACCGCGCCCAGCGCCGCCCCGGCCAGCCCGCCCAGCCACCAGCGGCCCTCGGCGCCGAACACCGCCGCGGCGATGCCGACATTGGCCACGGCACCGACGCCGCAGCCCAGGCAGAACGTCGCGAGGCCGCGCGCCGCGCGCCAGCCGCGCAGCCGGCGGTCGCGGTAGGTGAGCTGGTTGTTGAGCAGGAAGTTGCCGACCATGGCGGCGAAGGTGGCGACCCCCTCGGCGGTGGCGAACGCGACCCCGCGGCGCAGCAGCAGGCCGAGCGCCAGCAGGTTGACGCCGATGCCCACCGCGCCGATCAGCATGAACAGCGCGAAGCGGACCGGGATCACGCCGCCCACCAGCTTGTCGGCGATCAGCATGAGGTATTCCCACGCCACCATCGAATCGAGCTTGCTGTCGCCGTGCAGGCGGGGGCGGAACACGTACGGGAACTCGCGCAGCCGCAGCGGACGCGGCGAGGAGGCCAGCAGGTCGAGCAGGATCTTGAAGCCCTGGCCGGACAGGCGGCGCACCGCGGCGTCGAACGCGGCGCGGCGGATCACGAAGAAGCCGCTCATCGGGTCGGCGATGTCGGCGTTCGTCACCAGCCGCGACAGCCGCGTCGCGAGGCCGCTGAGCCGCACCCGCGACGCCTGCCAGGCGCC
>CAXTVL010000137.1:0-7027 GCA_964247515.1 uncultured Acetobacteraceae bacterium
CGGCAAGGCTGAAGGTGCCGGGCCGGTGGACGACAGGCTCGGCGGGTCGTCGGACGCCTGACCACCCCGGTCGCCCGAACGCAGCTCGTGGGCGAGGCGCAGGGTCTCGGCCGAGGGCTGCGCGTCGAGCTGTTCGAGCAGCACCGTCTTGCAGCGAGCGAACGCCTGCAACGCCATGCCGCGCTCGCCGCGCGCCGCGTAGGCCCGCATCACCGCGCGCCAGGCGCCCTCGTGGGTGCGGTCGATCTTGATGAGCTGCTGCGCCGCCAGGATCATCGCGTCCGGCTCGTTCTGGTCGCCGAGCAGCGCTTCGGCCAGCAGCCGGGCGCGGTCGCGCAGCCGTTCGCGTTCGCCCGACAGCCAGGCGTCAAACGCCGGGTCGACACCGTCGAGGTCTTCGAGCAGGTCGCCGTCGAACAGGCCGAGCCCGGCCGGCTTGCCGGCGGTGGCGCGCTGCACCTCGTCGACGTCGACCCAGACCACGCCCGGCCGCAGCGCCAGATGGTCGCGGGTGATGGTCAGGATCTGGTTGCCCACCGGGTCGAGCGCGTCGAGCAGGCGGTGGATCTCCTGGCGCAGCGAGGCGCGCGCCTGCTCCTCGGGACGCCGGCTCCAGAGCAGCTCGGCGAGCCTGCCGCGCAGCACCGGCCGCGGTGCCGACAGCGCCACGATCGCGAGCAATGCCCGGGTTTTTCGCCCGGTCGGGAGCACGCTCTCGCTGGTCAGGGTCCACGCCTCCATCTGGCCGATGAGGCGCAACCGCACGATCACCGCCTGGGGAGGCAAGAGGGCGACTTCACTGTCTTGGTCGTGTTCCATAAACTTGTTATAGCGCAAGAACGGATCATCGTCGTGATAATCACTCATCGAGATTAACACGGCCGACTTTTGTCCCATTATCGCGCGCCGGGCAAGTGCCACTTTAGATGGTGGCCTCGGCAAAGATCCGCCCGGCGTCGCCGTGCCACTCGTTGCGGTAGCGTTGCAGCCAACGCTCGGCCTGGGTCGGCGCGCCAGCCACGATGTCGGCCAGCGGCGCCAGGTGCCGGCGCTCGTCCTGACCGCCCGAATCGCGCCGCGCCCGCGCGCGCAAGCCATCCGATGCCAGCGCGACCACCTCGCGCGCCAGGTCGCGCAAGGTGCCGCCCTGCCACGAGGCCGCCAGCCCCTCGCGCGGCACTCTGGCACGCAATTCAATGAAATCATGGGCCTGATACCGGCGCACCAGGCGCTCGGCGGCGTCGAGCGCCGCCGGGTCGTAGAGCAGACCGACCCAGAGTGCCGATTGCGCCACCATCATGTCGAGGCTGCCGGCGTCGGAGCCGCGCATCTCCAGGAAGCGCTTGACCCGCACGTCGGTGAACGCCGTGGTCATGTGGTCGGCGAAATCGCCCAGCGTGGCAACTCCCGCCTCGGGAATCCTGCCCGCCATGAAGTCGCGGAACGAGCGCCCCGCCAGGTCGACGTAGCCGCCATCGCGACTCACGAAGTACATCGGCACGTCGAGCAGCCACTCGACATAGCGCTCGAAACCAAAATCCTCGGCGAGAAATGCCGCAGGCATCCCGCTGCGGCGGTTGTCGGTGTCGCTCCAGATATGCGCGCGATAGGACAGGAAGCCGTTCGGCCGGCCCTCGGTGAATGGCGAATTAGCGAACAGCGCGGTCGCCACCGGCTGCAGCGCGAGGCTCACGCGCAGCTTGCGCGCCATATCGGCCTCGCTCGAATAGTCGAGGTTGACCTGCACCGTGCAGGTCCGCGTCATCATGTCGAGGCCGAGGCTGCCGACCTCGGGCATGTAGCGGCGCATGATGGCGTAGCGCCTCTTGGGCATCCACGGCATCTGGTCGCGCCGCATCGTGGGATGGAAGCCCAGAGGCGCGAAGCCGAGGCCGAGCGGGAGCGCCACCGCGCGCACCTGCTCGTAATGCGCGGCGATCTCGGCGCGGGTCTGGTGCAGGTCGGCCAGCGTGCCGCCCGACAGTTCGAGCTGCCCGGCCGGCTCCAGCGACACCGAGGCGCCGCCGCGCTTCAGCCCGATCGGCAGGCCAGCGTCGAGGATCGGCGTCCAGCCGTCGCCGGCCATGCCCTCCAGCACGGCGCGGATGCCGTCCGGCTCATAGGGCGGCGGGGCGAGGCCCGCGTGGCGGAAGCCGAACTTCTCGTGTTCGGTGCCGATCGCAAAGCGCCCGGGCGGCTTGCAGCCGTCGGCGATGTACTCGGCCAGTTGGCGCACCGAGCGGATCGGTGTCGCGTCGTCGTCTCCGGGATTGGACATCGGGGTTCCGTGGCTGGATGCCCGAGGCTGGGCGCGCCGCCGTCTCTGCCCGAAGAACGTGGCGCGCACAACGCCATGCGCTAAACCGGCGCCATGCCGCCCTCCGAGGACACCCACACCGACATCGCCGCCGACGGCTGGGTGGCGCGGCTGCCAGCGGCTTGGCGTCCCTATGCACTGCTGGCGCGGCTCGACCGGCCGATCGGCGCCTGGCTGCTGTTCCTCCCCGGCCTGTGGTCGATCCTGATGGCGCAGGCCGCGTGGCGCCCGACGTTGCGGTTGCTGGCGCTGTTTGCGCTGGGGGCCGTGCTGATGCGCGGTGCCGGCTGCGTGGTCAACGACATGTGGGACCGCGACCTCGACCGCCGGGTGAGCCGCACCGCCAGTCGGCCGTTGGCCTCGGGTGCGCTGCGGTTGCGCCAAGCGGCGGTGTTCCTGGCGCTGTTGCTGGCGGCCAGCCTGATGATCCTGCTGCAACTGGACCGGCTGGCGCAGGCGCTGGGTGTCGCCTCACTGCTGCTGGTGGCGCTGTACCCGCTGGCCAAGCGGGTGACGTGGTGGCCGCAGGCGATGCTGGGCATCGTGTTCGGCTGGGCGGCGCCGATGGGCTTCGCCGCCGCCGCCGGACGGCTCGACGCGGCGGCCTTGGCGCTGTACGCGGCGGCGTTCTGCTGGATATTGGGCTACGACACGGTCTACGCGCACCAGGACCGCGAGGATGACGCGCTGGTCGGCGTGCGCAGCACGGCGCGGCTGTTCGGCGAGCGCACGCGCCGGTTCCTGGCCGCTTGCTATACGGCAATGGTCTTGCTGCTGGCGTGGGCGGGCGGGCTGGCCGGCTTGGGCTGGGCGTTCTTCCTGGTGCTGGCGCTGCCGGGCGCGTTGCTGGCGCGCCAGGTGGCGAGGCTCGACATCGCCGACCCAGCGGGTTGCCTGGCGCTGTTCCGATCCAACCGCGACGTGGGTCTGCTGATAGGACTGGCCGTGTTGCTGGGCCGGTTGTGAAGGAGTTCATCCGCCGCAACACCGAGATCGCCCGCGTGCCGCTGGTGCCCGAACTGGCGCTGCACCTGGCCACGGAGATCACCCCGATCTGGCAGGCCAGCGAAGCCTGGCTGCGCGCCCGCGAGGTCGAGCCGCCGTTCTGGGCGTTCGCCTGGCCCGGCAGCCAGAGCCTCGCGCGCCACGTGCTCGACCGGCCGGCCCTGGTGGCCGGGTGTCGCGTGCTCGATTTCGCGGCCGGCGGCGGGCTTGCGGCCATCGCCTGTGCCCGGGCCGGCGCGGCGTTGGTCGAGGCGGCGGAGATCGATCCGCTGGCGGTGGCGGCGATCGAGCTCAACGCGGCGCTCAATGACGAGGCCGTAGCGGCGCTCCTAGGCGACGTCGTGGGGGCGGCGTGCCGGTGGGACGTGATCCTGTGCGGCGACGTCTGCTACGAGGCGCCGATGACCGGGCACATCCTGCCCTGGCTGCGACGCATGGCGCGTGACGCGACCGTGCTGGTGGCCGACCCGGGCCGCGCCTATGCGCCGCGCGAGGGCATCGAGATCGTCGCCCGTCACACCGTGGCGACCACGTTGGAACTCGAGGACCAGCCCGAGCGTGAAGTCACGCTGTTCCGGCTACTCCCGTAGCAGCACCCGGTCGTTGATGAAGCTCGCCAGGCCGTTGGCGTGGAAGTCGGCGCGCAACCGGTCTTCGTCGTACTCGCCGCGCACCCAGTCGAGGAACGGCATCCTTCCTTCTCCGGTCTTGGCATAGAGGATGAAGAAGGCGTCGAGGATGCCGGTGCGGCTGGACCTCCAGTGCCCGAAGCGCCACGACAACTGCGCCAAGGCCTGCGCCGCCGTGCCACCCTCGAACAGCAACGCCAGCCCCGACGCCAAGCCGGCGCGGTCGGCTCCGGACTTGCAATGCATCAGCGCCGGCGTGGCGAGCGTCTGGTAGATTGCGTGGAACCGCAGGATACGCTCACGGTGCGGCGCCCCCCGGCTCTCGAACGCCATGTCCACGTGCTCCAGCCCGAGCCGCCGAGCGGCGTCCCGCGACAGCGCATCGGAGCCGCACCGGCGATGGCCGCGCAGGTTGACCAAGGTGCGCAACCCAAGCCGTCGCTTGGCGTCCGCCAGCCGAGCCGGGGTGGGGTGGTTGGAGCGATACAGCCTGCCCGGGACCACCTCGGCGAGATTGCCCCAGAACAGCCGGAACACCGCGTGGTCGACGAACAGGCTCTCGCCCCAGGCGCGGCCGCGGCTGGTGGCTATGTCGCCGTCGTACACACCTAGCCCTGGCGCTCGACCATCAACTGCTTGATCTTGCCGATCGCCTGCGCCGGGTTCAGGCCCTTGGGGCAGGACTGCGTGCAGTTCATGATGGTGTGGCAGCGATACAGCTTGAACGGGTCCTGCAACGCGTCGAGCCGCTCGCCGGTACGCTCGTCGCGGCTGTCGGCGATCCAGCGGTAGGCCGCCAGCAACACCGCGGGGCCGAGATAGCGGTCGCCGTTCCACCAGTAGCTCGGGCAGGACGTGGTGCAGCAGAAGCACAGGATGCACTCCCACATGCCATCGAGCTTGGCCCGCTCCTCCTTGCTCTGCAACCGCTCGGCGTCGGGCGGCGGCGGCGTGTCGGACTGCAGCCACGGCTCGATGCTGCGCAGTTGCGCGTAGGCGAAGCTGAGGTCGGGCACCAGATCCTTGACCACCGCCATGTGCGGCAACGGGTTGATGCGGATGTCGCCGCGCACCTCGTCGATCGGCTTCAGGCAGGCCAGCGTGTTGGTGCCGTCGATGTTCATGGCGCAACTGCCGCAGATGCCCTCGCGGCAGGAGCGGCGGAAGGTCAGCGTCGGGTCGACCTCGTTCTTGATCTTGATCAGCGCGTCCAGGACCATCGGGCCGCACGAATCCATGTCGAGCTGGTAGGTGTCGGTCTGCGGATTTTGCCCGTCGTCCGGGTTCCAGCGATACACCTTGAAGGTGCGCGAGCGCGTGGCGTCGGCCGGCGCCGGATGCACCTTACCCGGCTTGACTTTGCTATTCGCTGGCAGCGTGAATTCGGCCATGGTTACGACAACAGCAGTTGCAGCAGCACGGCGACAACGCCGGCGGTCACGAGTGTCACCTGCGCGATGATGGCGCCGCGCCCATCGCGGACGGCGGCTTTGGCGCGGCAAGGACGGCGGGACATGGTCAATATACTCGCTTCTTGGGGGGGAACACGCTGACCTCGTTGGTCAGCGTCTGCATCCGGACCGGGCGGTAGCTCAGCGCCACCTCGCCCGACTCGCTGCAGGTGCTCAAGGAATGCTTCATCCACTCGGCGTCGTCACGGTCCGGGAAGTCGTCATGGGCATGGGCGCCCCGGCTCTCCGGCCGGGCCTCGGCGCTGACCATCGTGGTCATCGCGTTGCCCATCAGGTTGTCGAGTTCCATCGCTTCCACAAGGTCGCTGTTCCAGATCAGGCTGCGGTCGCTCACCGACACGTCGGACAGGCCGCCCCACAGCCGGCGCATCTTGGCGACACCCTGGCGTAGGCTCTCGCTGTTGCGGAACACCGCCGCGTGCGCCTGCATGGTCTTCTGCAACTCGCCGCGCAGGGTCGCCACGCGGGTGCCGCCATGGGCGTTGCGGATACGGTCGAAGCGGTTGAGCGCCGATTCACCGGCGTCGGCCGACAACGGCCGCTGATTGGCGCCCGGCTTGATGAGCTCGGTCGCCCGGTGCGCCGCCGCGCGGCCGAACACCACCAGGTCGAGCAGCGAGTTGGTGCCGAGCCGGTTGGCACCATGCACGGAGACACAGGCCGCCTCGCCCACCGCCATCAGGCCGGGCACGATGGCGTCCGGATCGTCGGCAGTCGGGCGCAGCACCTCGGTGCGGACGTTGGTGGGGATGCCGCCCATGTTGTAGTGCACCGTCGGCAGCACCGGGATCGGGTCCTTCGTGAGGTCGACGCCCGCGAACACCCGCGCCGTCTCGATGATGCCGGGCAGCCGCTCGTGCAGGATCGCCGCCCCCAGATGCTCCAGATGCAACAGCATGTGGTCCTTGGCCGGGCCGCAGCCGCGACCCTCGTTGATCTCCATGGTCATCGAGCGGCTGACCACGTCGCGGCTGGCGAGGTCCTTGGCGGTCGGCGCGTAGCGCTCCATGAAGCGCTCGCCCTCGCTGTTGGTCAGGTAGCCGCCCTCGCCGCGGGCGCCCTCGGTGATCAGGCAGCCGGCCGGGAAGATGCCGGTCGGGTGGAACTGCACGAACTCCATGTCCTGCGTCGGCAGCCCGGCGCGCAGCACCATGCCGCCGCCGTCGCCGGTGCAGGTGTGCGCCGAGGTGCAGGACTGGTAGGCGCGGCCATAGCCGCCGGTGGCCAGCACCACGCTCTGGGCGCGGAAGCGGTGGATCGAGCCGTCCTCCAGGCACCAGGCCATGACGCCGCGGCAGGCGCCGTCCTCGTCCATGATCAGGTCGAGCGCGAAATACTCGACGAAGAACTCGACCTCGTGCTTCAGCGACTGCTGGTACAGCGTGTGCAGGATGGCGTGCCCGGTGCGGTCGGCGGCGGCGCAGGCGCGCATCGCCGGCGACTTGCCGTACTCCTTCATGTGTCCGCCGAACGGGCGCTGGTAGATGCGGCCGTCCTCGGTGCGGCTGAACGGGACGCCGTAATGCTCGAGCTCGTAGACCGCCGGCACCGCCTCGCGGCACATGTACTCGATGGCGTCCTGGTCGCCCAGCCAGTCCGACCCC
>CAXTVL010000138.1:0-6978 GCA_964247515.1 uncultured Acetobacteraceae bacterium
GCCTGACCTGGTGGTGGAGCCGGCGCCGGGCCAGCCCGACCACGTGCAGGTCCGCCGGCGCGGCGGGGGGGGGGTGGGCCCGGGCCCAGCGCCGAGCGGGCGCCGCTGGTGGCGTGAGCCTCGCCCTGGTTAGGATTCTGTAGGCTGCCAGCCGATCCCCCCTGAACACGCGGCAATCCGCGTGATAGAACGCAACAAGTTCTAAGGGAGGATGTCGTGGCAATTGACTGGAACGCCGAGGCCAGACGGCCGGTGACGATCGGCCTCGCGGCACTCGCGGTGATCGGGTGGATCGTCGCGTTCTCCTCGATGTCCTCGGAATCGTCGATGAGCGCGCAAAAGGACGCCCAGATTGCCCGGCTGACCGATGCCCGCGACCAGGCGACCGCCTCGCTCGATGCGCAGCAAAAGGCGTCGGGCAGCCTTGCCGACGTGCAGAAGAAGGCGGCAGACATCACAGCCGCGACCGAGCAGGCCAAGGCGCAACAGGCGGCGGCGGCGACGCAGCTCGCGACCACCGCCCAGTCGCTCGCGTCGGCCCAGCGCAGCCTGGCCGACGAGCAGGCGCAGGTAAAGTCGACCACGGCGGACTTGGACAAGCTCCGTGCCGACGACGCCCAGGCCGCCAAGGCGCTCGAGCAGGACAAGCAGCAGACCGCCAAGCTGTCTCAGGACCTGGCCGTCCACAGCAAGGAACTGGCCGACGTCGGCAAGCGGACCGACGCCGCGCACGCCGAGGAGGCGCAGACCCGGCAGACCTTGGCGCAGTTGACGCAAGAGGCGGCCACCCGCTCCGCCGACATCGCCAAGGCGGAGACCGCGCTGCAGCAGACACAGAAAGCCGCCATCCAGACCGAGGCGCAGATCGCCGCCGAGCGCAAGCAGCTCGACGCCGAGGCCAAGCAGCGCGCCGACATCGAGCAGCAGTTGAAGTCGGTGCAGCAGCAACTGCCGGACGCGCAGAAGGCGTCCGAGGCGGCGCAGCGGCGCCTCGCCGAGACCACGACCCAACTCAGCACGGCAAGCCAGCAAGTCACCGCCGCCGAGCAGCGGCTCGCCACCCTGCACCGGCAGGCCGAGGACGCGCAGACCGCCGGCACCGCGTCGACCAAGCAGGTCGAGGATGCCAAGGCCGAGCTGGCGCAGGTCAGCGAGCAGCGCGCCGCCGCCGAGCAGCAGCTCGCCTCGCTGCGCACCGAAGTCGAGCGCACCGGCAAGGCCGGCACCGCGGCACAGCTCCTGGTCGCCCAGGCCACCGCGCAGAGCGGCACTCTGACCACGCAGGTCGCGGGGTTGCGGCAGCAGGCCGAAGCGGCCCGAGCGGCGCTGGAGGCGGCGCAGAAGCAGCTCGACGAGCTCAAGCCGCAACTCGCCAGGCAGGAGTCCGACCGCGCCGCCGGCGAGGAGCAGCTGAAATCGCTGACCAGCCAAATCGAGGCGGCGAAGAAGTCGCAGTCCGACACGGCGGCGGCGTTGCAGCAGCAGCAGGCCTCGGTGGCTTCGGCGCAGAAGCAGGCGGACGAGCTCAAGGTGGCGATGGCGCAGCAGACCGCCGACCGCACCACCGGCGAACAGCAGCTCAAATCCTTGATGGCGCAGGTCGACGCGGCCAAGAAGGACGTCTCCGACAACGACGCCAAGCTGGCGAGCGCCCGCAAGCAACTCGACGACGTGACCGCGCAGCAGGCCGCCGCCGAGCAGCAGCTCAAGGCCACGACCCAGCAGCAAGACGCCGCCAAGACAGCGGCCGAGCAGGCGACGGGCAATCGCGACAAGGTGCTGGGCGACTTGCAGCAGGCGCAGCAGCGGCTGGCGCAGGCGCAATCGAGCGTCACCGACACGGAGGCTAAACTCACGGCATTGCAGCAGGCGGTGGCGCGCCAGACCGCGGCGCCGGCGCCGGCCAACCAGAACGGCGACGCCGCGCCTGCGGGAGCAACGAAACAGTAGTTTGCCGGGGGGCGGTGTCGGGCACGCCACGGGGCCGACACCGCCGCCGCGCGGTGGGTCATGGCCCGCCATGCGGGAGCACCGCGTCACCGGTCGCCGCGACGCGCTCGGACGGGCAAACAAGCGAGTGGGCGCGCTGAAGCGGATTCGCGATCCGCTCCAGGCACGAGCCTTATTCGATCGGCTGACTGGTCCGCCCGTGGTCGTCGAGGGCCGCTTGCTCGATCTTGGCCGAGTCGCGGTTGACGACTACTTTCCTGCGCATCCCGTCCTTGACGATGTCGATCACCACGACCTGCCCGTCCGGGTGGCTTTCGACCGCGACGGCGGTGGCGACGCCCTGGGTTGCCGATTGCGCGATGTTGAGGGCCTGCGTGACCGTGGTGGTCGCCGTCATCGCTTCTGGCAATGCCCATTGCTGCCCCAGCATCGTTGGCCGCACCTCACGCGGACCGTCGCCTGGAGCGGCCAAGGCCGTCGTCGTCGAGCCAGCTCCCACCATGATGGCCAGCGCCGCAAAGCCGGCGGGCCCCATGCCAAGATTCATCATGTCCAGTCTCCAACCATGTCGGGATGCCCAATGCGACCCGATCACTGGACACTCGCACCCGGCGTGCCGACGCGGGTGTGACGTAGGTCATAAGGCCAGGCGGTCTCGAAATGGGGCGGCCCTACAGCTCCGGCATCTCGAACGGCTGCGCCAGTTCCAGCGTTCGGCAGGCCAGCGACGCCGATCACATCCTTGACCGTACACGGCACGCCGTCGGGTAATCCCAACGGCCGCCCGGCCCGCCAGCGCGCCCCGCTCTCCCCGGCGGCGGCCAGTGCCGCCGGGTCCATGATCGCGAACGCGGTGACGCGCGGGTTGCGCGCCGCAGTACGTGCCGTCACCGCTTCCAGGGTCCCGACCGGGCCGAGCAGGCGGCGGGCGTATTGGCCGAGCAGTTCCTCGGCGCTCATCAAGGCGGGGTCTGGGGTGATGGCGAAAGCACAGGGGGGAGGCCGACTCGCGAACAGGCTACCGCTCCGCCCGCCCACGCTGCCGCCGGCCGCGCGCCAGTTCGGTGACGATGCCGTGCAGGGTGCGCAGCTCCTGCACCGTCACCTCGCCGCGCTGGAAGAAGTGGCGGATGTTGCGCACCATGCCGGGGCGCTTGGGCAGGTTGGCGAGGAAGCCGCAGGCGTCCAGCTCGTCGGTCAGGTGCGCCAGCAATCGCTCCAGCTCGGCCTTGGGCGCGATCTCGGTCTCGTGGGTCTCGAGGCGCCGGGGTACGGTGGCGTCGGCGGCGGTCCACCACTCGTAGGCCAGCACCATCACCGCCTGCGCAAGGTTCAGGCTCATGAACGCGGGGTTGAGCGGGAAGCGCACCAGCGCGTCGGCGCAGGCCATGTCGTCGCGGTCGAGGCCGGCGCGCTCCGGCCCGAACAGCAGTCCCGAGCGCAGGCCGCGCCCGCACACCTGGCGCAACTCGGCCGCGGCACCGCGCGCGGTCAGCACCGGTTTGACGATATGGCGCGGCCGCGGGCAGGTCGCGTAGACATGGTGCAGGTCGGCCACCGCGTCGGCCACGCTGGCGTGGACCGTGGCGGCATCGAGGATGCGGTCGGCGCCCGAGGCCATGCGCCAGGCGCGCTCCTGCGGCCAGCCGTCGCGCGGTGCCACCAGGCGCAACTCGAACAGGCCGCCATTGGCCATGGCGCGGGCAGCGGCGCCGATGTTGTCGGCCAGTTGCGGACGCACCAGTACGACGACCGGGCTGTTGCCGATCGGCGCCAGCTCGGCGCCTCCATCGCGGCCGGTCATGCCTGGCCGGTCATGCCTGGCCGGTCATGCGCGCCGCCAGGTGGTCCCCTGCGGCCCATCCTCCAGCACCACGCCCTGATCGGCCAGCTCGCGGCGGATGGCGTCGGCGCGGGCGAAGTCGCGCGACCGGCGCGCGGCCAGCCGCTCGGCGATGGCGGCGTCGATGGCCGCGGCGTCGCTGCCGCCGTGGAACCAGGCGGCGGGATCGGTTCCGAGCAGCCCCAGCAGCTCGCCCGCACCGCGCAGGCCGGCGGAGGCGGCCGCGGCGCCGGCCATCGCGGCGTCGGCCAGCGCGTGCATGGCGCTGATCGCCAGCGGCGTGTTGAGGTCGTCGCACAGCGCGGCCAGCACCGGCTCCGGCACGTCGCCCACAGCAGACGGCGTGCGCTCCAGCGCCCGGTACCAGCGGTCGAGGTCATGCTTGGCCTCGGCCAGCGCCGTGTCGGAGTAGTCGAGCGTCGCGCGGTACTGGGCGCGCAGCAGCAGCAGCCGGATCGCCTCGCCCGGCGCCTGCGCCAGCGCGTCGCGCACGGTACGGAAGTTGCCCAGGCTCTTGCTCATCTTCTCGCCGCCGACGTTGAGCATCCCGTTGTGCAGCCACACGCGCGCGAACGCCTGGCCTGGGAAGGCGCAGCAGGACTGTGCCCGCTCGTTCTCGTGATGCGGGAACAGCAGGTCCTGGCCGCCGCCGTGGATGTCGAAGCTCTCGCCCAAGTAGCGCCAGGCCATCGCGCTGCACTCGATGTGCCAGCCGGGCCGGCCGCGCCCCCATGGGCTGTCCCAGCCCGGCAGCTCGGGCGGCGAGGGCTTCCACAGCACGAAGTCGCCGGGGTCGCGCTTGTACGGCGCCACCTCGACCCGCGCACCGGCGCGCAGCTCGTCCGGGTTGCGGCCGGACAGCGCGCCGTAGGCGGAATAGCTTGCGACCGCGAACAACACGTGGCCCTCGGCCGCGTAGGCGTGGCCACCCGCGATCAGCCGCCCCACGATCGCCAGCATCTCCGGGATGTGCGCGGTCGCTGTCGGTTCGACGTCGGGCGGCAGTGTCCCCAAGGCTGCCATGTCGGCGTGGAAGTCGGCGGTGGTGCGCGCCGTCAGCGCCGCGATCGTCTCTCCCGTGGCGGCGGCGCGGGCGTTGATCTTGTCCTCGACGTCGGTGATGTTGCGCACGTAGGTGACGCGTGGGTAGAGCCGCCGCAGCAGCCGCGCCAACACGTCGAACACCACCACCGGCCGCGCGTTGCCGACATGCGCGCGGTCGTAGACCGTGGGTCCGCACACATACATCCGCACATGCGCGGGATCGGCCGGCGCGAAAGCCTCGCGGTCGCGGGTCAGGCTGTTGTGCAGGCGCAACACGGGGATGGAGAGCGGGTTCATGAAGTGGTTTTCAGCGGTGCCGGGCCTCGGCGCAAGCGGCATCGGTTGACGCCGGCGGTGGCCGTCGCCTACCACCGCATTGACCGCAATTGAGAGTGATTCGCAGGTATGGCCTCGGCTCGCATTGCTCCCGTCTCCCGTGTCGGCCGCGCCTTGGCGGTGTTCGGTCCCGGGTTGGTGGTCATGCTGGCCGACACCGATGTCGGCAGCGTCATCACCGCGGGGCAGAGCGGGGTGCAATGGGGCTACCGGCTGATCCTGCTGCAAGTCGTGCTGATGCCGATCCTGTACATGGTGCAGGAGCTGACGGTTCGGCTCGGCATCTTCACCGGGCGCGGCCATGGCGAGCTGATCCGCGCCACGTTCGGGCCGCTCTGGGCCTGGGTCTCCGCCATAGGCCTGGCCGTGGCCACGATCGGCGCGTTGCTGACCGAGTTCTCCGGCGTGGCAGGGGTGGGCGAGATGTTCGGCGTCTCACGCGCGCTCACCCTGCCGCTGGCGGTGGCGGCGCTGCTGGTGATGGTGGCGACCGGATCGTATCGCCGCGTCGAGCGGGCGGCCATCGTGATCGGGCTGTTCGAGCTGGCGTTCTTCGGCGTCGCCTGGGCGGCGCAGCCGCATCTGTCCACCATGCTGCGCCAGGCGGTGCAGATCCCGGTGCGAAATCCCGACTACCTGTACTTGGTGGCGGCGAACATCGGCGCGGTCATCATGCCATGGATGATCTTCTACCAGCAATCCGCGATCGCCGACAAGAAACTGCGTCCGGAGCACTTCGCCGCGGCACGCTGGGACACCGCCGCCGGCGCCATCATGACGCAGTTGGTCATGGCCGCCGTCCTGGTGGCGGGTGCCTCGCTCGCCGGCACCGACGCCGGTCACGCCAGCCTCTCGACGGTGGGAGAGATGAGCCGCGCCCTGACGCCGTTGCTTGGCGTGCGGGCCGGGCAGGTGGTGTTCGGCCTGGGCGTGCTGGGAGCGGCGATGGTGGCCGCAGTGGTGTCGTCGCTGGCGCTGGCGTGGGGGTTGGGCGAGGTGGCGGGATATCGGCGCTCGCTCGAATACTTCCCGTTGCAGGCGCGTTGGTTCTACGGCTGCTACGCAACCTGCATCGTGGGTGGCGCATTGTTGGTCGGACTGGCGCCGGACCTCGTCTCGCTCAACGTTGGCGTGCAGGTGATGAATGCGCTTTTGCTGCCCGTCGTCATGGGTTTCCTGGTGTTGCTGGCGATCAAGGCGCTGCCACCCACGGTGCGGCTGCGCGGCGCTTACCTGTGGGTGGTGCTGGCCGTCACCGGGCTCACCTGCGCGCTGGGCGTGTGGGGCGGGATTGGCGGCCTGCTCCAGTAGCGTGCGGTTGGCATGACACGCTGGCTGCTCGCGGCCGGGAGTGCGGCCGCGGTCGCGGCCGTGGCCTGGGTCGGGGCCGCCGCGATCGGGCACCAGGTCTGGCGCGCCGCCTGGGTGCTGCCGTTCGCGCTCGGCATCCACGCGGCACAACTGGCGCTGTCGGCGCAAGCCTGGCGCATCGCCGGTGGCGGTGGGCCGGGGTTCGCGAGCTGGTGGCTGGCGCGCTGGGTGCGCGAGGCGGTCAACTCGATGCTGCCGGTGGCGCAACTCGGCGGCAACCTGGTCGGCGTGCGATTGCTGGCGCAAGCCGGGCTGCCGCTGGCGCGAGGCACCGCCGGCGTCACCCTCGACCTCACGCTGGAGGCGGCGTCGCAGGCGGTGTTCACCCTGGCCGGTTTGGCGGTGCTGGCCGAAACCGGCGCCGGACATGCCGCGCTGGCCTGGCTCGGCACCGCCGCAGCGATCGTGGCGGCGGCCTTGGCCGGCCTATGGCT
>CAXTVL010000139.1:0-6948 GCA_964247515.1 uncultured Acetobacteraceae bacterium
CGGCTACGCCGGCGTGGTGGCGGACGCGGCATGAACCAATCGATTCTCAACGGGGCCGACGCCTACCTTTCGCGCTACCAGGGCCTGCGCGCCCGCTTGCCCGGCGACGCCGCGATCCGTGCCGCTGCCGCCGCCGCTGCCTTGGGCGGAGAGCAGGTAGCGCTGCGCCAGGCCCTCGACGAACTTCGGGTCTTGCAGCTTCCTGATGTCGAGCCGGTCGGAGATCGCCTTTTCCTGCGCGCCGAGCTGCTGGAAGGCGATCTGCGGCGGGATGCCGAGCGCGCCCGTGACCACGGTGCGCAACGTCGAATCGCCGAGGATCTGGTCGACCGACGTGACCTTGGCGGCGCCGGCCCGGAAGCTCAGCGCGTTCGACAGCCCGGGCGTCGCGGCGTCCAGCGACTTGCGCCACGTCACCTCGGCGTAGCCGTTGGCCAGTGTCGCCAGCACCTTCGGGTTCTGCAGCACCGACAGCCCCTTGTTGGCGAAGTCGTAGGTCTGTGCAACGGTCTTCCAGCGGGTGTCGGCAAGCTGGTTGGCGAGCGATTTCTTGTCCGTGGTGTCGGACAGCAGCGCCTTCTGCGCCAGCGCCGGGTATGCCGCCTGGTCGCCGAGGCCGTTGGCGGTCAGCAGCACGTCGAGCGCCTGCGGGTTCTTCAGCAGGTCGGCCGGCGTCTTGGCCTTCGCCACCGCCTGCGTGAACGCCGCGATCGCGCGCGCCACCTGCGGCTGCTTGGCGGTCTGCGCCACATCGCGGGTCTCGTCGCGCTCGGCGGTCTTGAGCGCGCTCAGCGGGTCGCCGCCCGAGGCGGCGGTGTTGCCCGACAGGATCGAGGCGATCGACGACGCGGCGTCGCTGGCGCTGGTGGCGCCGAACAATGCCGAGAGGTCGACCGAGCCGATCACGCCGCCATGCCCATCAGGCCGGCCACGATGTCCTCGTTGACCTGCACGAGGAAGTCGAAGTCGGGTGCGCTGGACTGGGTCTCGCGCTGCACCGCGCGGCCGATCGAGACGATGTTGGCGCGCAGCGCCGCCGGCAACTGGTTCTCCGGGTCGCTCACCACGGCGGTGACGCTGCCCCACAGCAGGTCGTTGTCGGCAAGCGCACGCACCCGCTCGGTGTCGCCGCCGAGCTTGGATTGCCGCAGCGCGGCGGTGGCGCGGCGGAACACGTCGGCCTCCTGGGCGCGCGGGTCGCGGCTGGCGGCGTTGGCGGCGTAGGCGCGGGAAGCCTTGATCAGTTCAGACATTTTCCGGTCTCCTCTTCTGCGTTGCGTCCCAGCACGGAATCCTCGTGGCGCACCACGCGCCGCACCAGCTTCAAGGCGCGGTAGCAGTCGTCGGCCTCGGCGGCGGCCAGTGCCCGGGCCAGGATGTCGGCGGCCAGCGCCGAGGTGGTGGCCTCGGTGAACGCCGCGATCAGCTCGCGCGCCGATTGCAGGCCGCGCGGGCGCTCCCGCTCGTCGCCGATATAGGCGGATTGCAGGGCGAAGTAGATGCGCCGCGCCGGGCTGTCGGCCTGCTCCGGGCTCATCACCTGCTTGCCGAACAGGAAGCGGGCGTGCGCGGTGAGCTCGACCCGCGCCTTGGTGCGGAAGCGGATCGGCGCGCCGTTGACGATCATCACCTCGTCGGCGCGCAATTCCAGAACCAGAGCCGACATGTCGTGACCTTTTTGCCACCCGTTGCGCAAGCCGGGCGCCGGGACCACCCGGCGCCCGCATCGGCGTTACTTGAACAGCGAGAGCAGGCTCTGCGGCGCCTGGTTGGCGATCGACAGCGACTGCGAGGCGAGCTGCTGGCGCACCTGCAACGCCTGCAGCTTGGCCGACTCCTTGGTCAGGTCGGCGTCCACCAGCGCGCCGAGGCCGGCGTTCAGCGAGTCGATCTTGTTGTTGTTGAAGGTGGTCTGGGCGTCGATGTGGTTCGACGCGGCACCATACGTGGCGAGCGCCGTGGTGACGCCGGTCGCCTTGGTGGTGAACACGCCGCCGGTGCTGATCGCCGCCTGTGCGCCGGCTGCATTGGTCAAGCTCGAGCTGAGATTGCTGAGCGCGTTGAACAGCGCCGAGCCGCTGGTCGAGGCGACGTTGAAGTTGGAACCGAACTCGTCCTCGGCGACGCCGACATTGCCGAACGTGCCCCTGGAGCCGGAGATGTCGCCCAGCAGCGTCTTGCCACCGTAGTTGGATTTCTGCAGGTCGCTCTTGATCTCGGCGATCTGGCTCTTGTACTTCGCGATGTTGGTGTTCCGCGTGGTGGCGTCGGACGTGTTGCTGGATAGGTCGACCAGCGTCTGACGCACTTCGCCGAGCTTGTTGGAAACGTCGTTGAGGCTGGAGATCGTGGTCGAGACCAAGCCCTTGGCGCTGCCGAGCTGCTGGTTGGCGGTGGTCAGCGCGCCGACGTCCGAGCGCACCTGCTGCGCGATCGCGTAGGCGGCGCCGTCGTCGGTCGCGTCGGCCACGCGGTAGCCGGTCGAGATGCGCTTCTCGGTCGCTTGCAGCGCCGAGCTCGTGGAGTTCAGCGTCTGCAACGCGATCGCCGCGTTGTTGTTGGTGTTGATCGAGTTCAGGGACATGTCGAGATTCCTTCGTGTCCAGGCGTTTTGTCAGAGCCGCCATTTTGGCGGGCGTGCCGAACCATGCGCGGCGGAAGTTAATTAAAGGTGAAGCGCTTCAGCCCAAATACTTGACCAGCGACAGCGACTGCATCCCGGCGATCAACTGGTACGACGCCTGCAACTGGCTCTGCGTCGCGGTGATCGAGGACAGCGTCTGCGCCATGTCGACCTCCTGCGCGCCGGAGAGCTGCGACTTCAGCGTCGTCGCGGCCTCGCCGATATGGGTCTGCGTGGTGGCGAGCGCGGTCTGCTGGTCGCCCATGATGCCGGCGTCCTGGTTCAATGCCGTGACCGCGCCGCCCAGCGCCGTATGCACGTCCGAGACCAGCGCCGCGAAGCCGGCGGCGCCCTGCTGCGCGCTGCTCAAGCCCGCCAGCGTCGCCAGGCCGCGCAGGATGTCGCGGGTGTACGATCCGGTGGTGGAGCCGCCGGACGAGGTCGCCACCGCGTTGCCGCTGGCCAGGATGCCGGTCGCCTGCCGCGCCCCCTCGCCGGTGCCGACACTGGTGCGCAACGCCGCGAGGCCCGCCGCCGGCTGCGACAGCGCAGGCGAGAACGGCGAGGTGCCGGGCGCGTTCGATTGCCCGACCGCGAGCGTGGTGGCGATGGTCGCCGCGGCACCGTTCGTCGCGAGCCCGGCCCCCGCGCCGGCGATCTGGGTCGCGAACCCGCTGCTCCCGATCTGGTCCGGGTCGGGCACCGGCGGGTTGGACGAATCCTGGCCGGCGAAGACGTAGGTGTCGCCGTCCTTGGTGTCGAGCAGGCTCGCGACCTGCGCCAGCGCGCCGCGCGCGGCACTCGCCACGTTGTCGATGTTGGCCGGGTTCAGGCTGCCCAAAGTCAATGTCTGCGAATAGAAGCTGCTGGCGATGTCGCTGATGCTGGACAGCGCGCCCTGCGCCACCGCCATCCGCGAGGTGGCGGCGCCGATGCCGGCGGCGAGCGACGTCGCGTGCGCGATCTGCGGCGACAGCGACAGCGCGGTGCGGGCGTTCTGCGCGCCGAGCCCGGCGTAGGTGTCGGAGACGTAGCCGTCGCCGGCCTGCTGGGTCAGCGTGTTGAGCCGCTGGCGCACCGCGCCGCTGTCGCCGATCAGCACGCCGAGCAGGCCGTAATTGTTCGCGGGTCCGGAAACGCCGTTCATGCCACCATCCCCAACAGCGTGGTCCACATCGATTGCACCGCGGAGATGACCTTCGCGTTGGCGCCATAGGCGTTCTGCAGCACGACCATGTTCGACATCTCGGTGTCCATGTTGACGCCGTCGGCGGCGGTGAGCTTGCCTTGCAGGCTGGTCTGTAATCCCTGTTCCGTCCCAAGGTCGGTGGTGGTGGCGGCACTGTCCTGCGCCATGGCGCCGACCAACGCGCCCGCATACGAGCCGAGGTCGGCGGGCGGGGTGAAGCCGGAGGACTGGTCGCCGGCCGGGCCGAGCCCGCCGCCGGAAGCGGCCGGCTGCGCCACGCCGGCCTGCGCCTGGCTGCCCAGCGCGTAGTCGAGCACGCGGCTGATCATGCCGGTGAAGCCGGCGGCGCCGGTCGGGTTGGGCGTGAACGCGCTGGCGCCACCGGTGCCGTTGACCACCGGCTGGGTGCCGTCGCGGACCAGGCTCGGGGTGGCCGCGACCACCGGGTTGACCTGGATGGTGTTGGCGAAACCGACATAGCCGACTTGTGAGCCGCCGGCGACCGGGGGTGGCACGCCGCCAGAGGGGTCGCTGAACAGTCGCAGGCCCTGCGCGTCGAAGCGGCCGGCCAGCGTGTGCGCGAACTCGTCGAGCGTGCCCTGGTAGCCCGGCAGCGTCACGTCGCGCAGCCGCAAATTGGCGCCGAGCTGGCCGCCGCGGTCCACGCCGTCGGCGGTGAGCTGCTTGGTGACATCCTGGTTGCCCAGCAGCACGCCCGGCACCGCGGCGCTGGGGTAGGTGACGTTCGGCCCCAGCGTCGCCGCGGCCAGCGAGAACGGGCCGCTGGCGGCGTGCGTCGGCAGGGTGACGCCGTTGCTGGTCAGCAGCAGCAGGTCGCCGTTGGCCTGGGTGGCGCTGCGCACCGGCACGATGGAGGAGAGCGTGCCGACCAGGGCGTCGCGCTGGTTCTCGAGGTCGGCGGTGCTCTGGCCGGCGGCGCGCTGGCTCATGATCTGGTTGCTGATCCGGCCGATGCCGGAGAGCGTCTGGTTCAGGCTGGCGACCTCGCTCACCGCGTTGTCCTGCGCGTCCTGCCGGGCGCTGCCGACCGCGCCCGCCAGTGCCCGCACCTGCCCCGCGAGCTGGCCCGCGGCGGTGACGACGGCGCTCTGCTGCGCCTGGCTCGACGGGTCGCTGGCCAGGGTGGTGAAGCTGTCGCCGAGCGCTCCGACCAGGCTCGCGAGGTCCTGGCCCTGGCCGGTGGCGCCCTGCACGCTGTCGATCGCCTGGAGCGCCGCCTGCCGGGTCTGCAGGCCGGAGACGGCGGCCGATTGCAGCGTCACCCCGGATTGCAGCGCGGCGTTGATCGCGCGCGTGGTGAGGCCGGTGCGCACGCCCATGCCGACGCCGGCCGCCGTGACGCTCGACTGCGTGCCGATCTCGCGCGAGTAGCCGACCGTGCCGGCGTTGGAGACATTCTGGCCAACGACGCCGAGCTGGCGGTCGATGTTGGCCAGCCCCCCGGCGGCGGTGGACAGGATGCTGTTCAGGCTCATGGCTGGGGATTACCGCTTGAGGTCGATGGTGGTCTGCAACAGCTCGTCCGAGGTCGTGATGATCTTGGCATTGGCCGAGTAGGCCCGCTGCGCCACGATCAGCTTGGTGAACTCGCTGCTGATGTCGACGTTGCTGGCCTCGGTCGACTGGGTGGCCAGCGTGCCGGCGCCGTTGCTGCCGGCGGCCTGGGTGAGCGCGGCACCGGAGCCGATCGTGGCGGTGAACGCGGAGCCGTTCTGGCGCTGCAGCGCGTCCGGGGCGGCGAAGGTGGTGATCGGCACCTGCGCGATGGTGCGCGACTGGCCGTTGTCGTAGTTGGCGACGATGCCCCCGGTGTTGGTGGTCGACAGGCTGGTAAACGCGCCGGGCGGCACGCCGTCCTGCGAGATGCCGCGCGGCGTGTAGCTGGTGCCGGCGAACTGGGTCAGCCCGTTGGTCTGGCCGATGGCGCCGAGGCTGAGCGCGATCGCCTGGTTGCCGCCGCCCTTGGCCGGGTAGTTGGTGTTGAGCGTGATCGCGGCGGGCGTGCCGGCGGCGCTGGTGGTGGCGCCGCCCGAGGCGAGGCCGGCGAGCGTGCCGTCGGCGCCGAAGCTCGCGGTGCCGGTGCCGATGACGGCGTTGTTCTCGTCCGTCACCGTGACCGACCAGGCGTTCGGCGCGGTGCCGGCGAAGCTCACCTTGAGCTGGTGCGAGGCGCCCTGCTGGTCGATCACGTCGACCACCGAGGAGGCGGTCGACGCGGTGGCGGCCGCCGTGGTGGCGGCGGGCGGCAGGTTGGCCGCCAGCGTCACCTTGCCGGTGGCGACCGGGTTCAGCGTCGCCTGGCTGACCAGGATCGGCTTCACCGAGGTGGTGTCGGCCACCCCGTTCTGGTCCACCGACCAGCCGTTCAGGTAGTTGCCGGCGCTGTTGACCAGGTAGCCGCTCTTGTCGAGCTGGAAGTCGCCGGCGCGGGTGTATTGCTGCTGCGGCGAGAACGCCGTGGTGCCGTTGCTGGTGGCGCTGGCCTGGCTCACCGAGAAGAAGCCCTGGCCGCTGATCGCCATGCTGAGCGGGTTGTCGCTCTGCGAGATGGTGCCCTGCACGTTGTTGATGTACTCGGGCGTCGCCGTCACCGAGCCGGAATCGTTGGTCACCGCGGTGCTGTTGGTCAGGTGGTCGAAGAACGCGGTGTCGACCCGCTTGAAGCCGACGGTCTGGCTGTTGGCGACGTTGTCGCTGATGTTGCCGAACGCCGCCGACTGGCTGGTCAGCCCGCTGACCGCCGTGCTCATTGCGCCGAAGATGGACATGGTGGCTCCTGTTGCCGAACGAGGCCCACTCGCGGGCCGCTGGGCCGCCTGACTGCACGCGCCGTGCCAGCGCGCCGCCGGCGGCGGCACAAGGGAATCCAGCGTCGTCAATGGCCTGGCCGGCAATTTCTGCCGCGTCGGCGGCGGCGCGGCCCGGCAGATCGTGCCGCCAGCGTCGGTGATGTCGCCCTCCGGCGCGCAGGATCGTTGGCGCGGGAGTTGCTGTGGGCCGTGGGCAACGCCGAGGGCCGCCGATGATCGCCACCACAACCACCGCCGCGCCGACGCAAGACCCGCGCGCGGGCGCCTTGCCCGCGGCGGCGCTGTCGGGCGTCGCCGCCGCGGGC
>CAXTVL010000140.1:0-6868 GCA_964247515.1 uncultured Acetobacteraceae bacterium
CCTGCGGCGGTGGCCGGGCCACTCCGGATCAGGCGGGCCGAATTCAATCGCTTGGCAGCGCGCTTGCAGGATTTGCCTGCCTATGAACCGCCCACCACCCCCGCTAAACCATGAAGCCCTTCACCGCGGCGTCGATCACCGTGTCGACCAGACGGCGCGGCGGCGTGCCGAGGTGCTCCGGCAGGTTCAGCAGCAGCATGACGACGCCGTGCAGGCAGGCCCACAGCGCCTCCGCCACGGCCAGCGTGTCGCCGCGCGCGAAGACGCCGGCCTGCATCAGCTCGGCGATGTCCGCCTGCAGCAGCCGAAACGACTTGTCGGCCGCCTCGATCTCGCCGTGGTAGCTGCGAGACTTGGCGTGGAAGGTCAGGCGGTACTCGTCCGGGCGTGACAGCGCCAGGTCGACATAGGATTGCAGCCCGTCGCGGAACCGCGCCAGCCGTGGCTTGCCGGACCGCTGCGCCTGCGGGTAGGCGACGAGCAGCGCCTCGAACATCGCCTCGGCGATCGCGTCCAGGATCGCGGTCTTGTCGGGGAAGTAGACGTAGAGCGCCGTGCTGCTGACACCGACGGCGCCGGCGATGCGGCGCATGGTGGCGTGCTCGATGCCCTCCTGCAAAAAAATCCGTTGGGCCGCGGCCAGGATCTCGCCACGCCGCGAACCACCCTGGCCGCGGGGCTTGCGAATGCGCGGAACCGGCGGTGCAGCGTCCATAAGCGGACAGTGCATAGGCAGCGGGACGCGGCAGGTCAAACCCCACTGCGGCCCGCGAGGCCAGCCGGAGCCGCGCCCCGCTACAGGCCCACAGTGCCGCCGTTGAACGCCGCGGTCGGGTGCGTGTTGGTGAAGGTGACGGTGGTCTTGTCCGACAGCGTGAACGACAGCGAGCCGCTTCCGGCCGGCGCGCCAGCCTTGGCGTTGGCCGCTTCGCTGTTGGCCACCGCCGACTCGAACGCGGCGCCGTCGGCAGCGGTGTAGCCGGCCAGGAAGAAGGCGTCGCCGGTGTGGAAGTTCTCGATCGTGACGGTGTGCGCGGCACCGGTCACGGTCCCGGTCGCGTGGCCCACCACGAACGTGTCGTGGGCGCCGCCCAGGCTCGCGGCGCCGGTCGAGCCGATCAGCGTGGTGTTGCCGACGCTAGGCAGGTTGTTGATGAAGAACGTGCTGCCCTGGTTGGCCTTGCTCGCGTCGATGACGTCGTCTGCGCCGTCGGCCACCACAAGTCCGGCGTTGGTGCCCACCAGCTTGAGGGTCTCGTTGCTGCCGCCGAACACGGTGGGCGCCACCGAGCCGCCGAACAGCGTGTCGGCGCCACCGCCGGCCACGAACGTCTCGGAGGCGTTGCCGAGATTGTATTGGTCGCCCACGGTGCCGCCGTAGAACAGGTCGTGGCCGGTCGTCGCGGTGACGGTCGAGTGGGCCACGACCGAGGGGGCGGCGCCGTTGAGCTGGGCGTAACTGCCGCCGACGAACTCGCTGTTGCCGCTGCCCGCGGTGTAATCGACGCCGGCTTGGGCGAACACGGTGTCGTTGCCGGCGCCGCCGAACACGGTCGAGACGGCGACCGTGGTGCCCGAGGCTCCGACGAAGAAGGTCTGCGCGGCACCGCCGAAATACAGGTCGTTGCCGGTTGTGGCGTACACCGTGCTGGAGCCGGCCGCGGCGCTCACGGTGTTGGCGCCGGAGTTCAGCACCACCACGCTCGAGCTGCCGGCTTCGTTCAGCGACACGGACGTGTCCGCGGTGAGCTGGAACACCGAGATGCCGCCCGCGGTCGTGCTGGTGCCGCTGCCGTCGGTGCCGGGCAGGGTCGGCGCCACGCTGATGTGGGCGCCGGTGCCGGCTTCGGTGAACGTGCCGCTGGCGCCCGGATCGATGCTCAGCGTCTGGCCAGCGCCGCCGAGTGTCACGGCGAGGTTGCTGCCGCCCACGGCGAGGCTGGCGAGATCGCTGGTGTCGTTCAGCACCGAGTTGTCGCCCAGCGAGGTCAGCGAGTCGGCCGTGCCGGTGTAGTCGAGCTGGCCGGCGCTCACGATCGCGGTGGTGGCGTCGGCGGCGGTGACAGTGACCTGGGTGTTGCCGCCGATGACCGCGACGCCGTAGCCGCTGGGCAGGTCAAGCGTGCCGGTATAGCCTTCGTTGAGCGCGTATCCGGCGCCTTGGCCGGTCGGTGCCGGCGCGGCGATCGCGGTCGATGACGAGGTGGGGTCGTTCTCGTTGAAGTTGCCGAACGCCGCGGCGTTGTTGACGAGGAGGGTGGCCTGCGTCAGCGCATGGCCGGACTGCGCCCCGGTCGAGGCGATGGTAACGCTACCCGCAGACACAATCGTTGCTTGTCCAGCCATTTTTTGCCCCAGATGCCGATACGGATGTCGTTACTGCAAAGAAATCTCAATGCTTGTTACGATGTCCGATCGCTCCGATCCACGGGTTTAAGTTTATGATATGTCAGAGCAGCCGACGGTTTTTTAAAAAACTAAGTTATAAACTGTTATCTTGGGTGGGTAGCGGCAAATGGTGCGGGTCGCGAAAAGCTGCCAGATCAGCCGCGCGCCGGCTGGCCCGCGACCCAAACCCGGGCGATGTCGGCCCGGCCGGCGCCCATGACGATCTTCTGCAGCACCGTGTCGCCGTCCTCGCCCGCGTCGAAGCTCAGGTTGCCGTGCGGCAGGCCGGACTGCACCGCGATGGCGTCGAACGCGAAGCCGGGCCGGAACTGGCCCACCGGCAGGTCGAGCGCCTCGCCGCCGGCGGCCGTCGCCAGGCGGAAGGCGGTGCGGAAATCGCTCCGGCTGCGCGGGCGGCCGCGCGCCGCCCGGGCGAGCCGGGGATCGGTGCCGTGCTCCAGCAGGCGCGCGCTCGCCACCGCCTGCCGGGCACTCTCGAACAGCGAGGCGCTCGGTCCGCCCGCGATGTCGCTGCCGAGGCCCACGCGCAGCCCGGCTTCCAGCATCGCCCGCACCGGCAGCACCGCGTCGGAG
Source organism: uncultured Acetobacteraceae bacterium (assembly GCA_964247515.1). Classification (GTDB taxonomy): domain Bacteria; phylum Pseudomonadota; class Alphaproteobacteria; order Acetobacterales; family Acetobacteraceae; genus CAVRQM01. The sequence continues at coordinate 2,983 of CAXTVL010000140.1, forward strand.
AAGTAGACGTTGGACAGCGGGCAGTGCGCCACGGCACTGCCGCGCGCGCGCAGCAGCGCCACGTCGGTCTCGCCCAGGAAGTTGCCGTGCGCCAGCACGCTGCGCCGCCCGAGCAGGCCGGCGCGGTCGAGCGCCTCGGCGTCGCTGCAACCGCACCGCTCGCGGACATGGGCGTGCTGCCAGTCGCTCTCCGAGCAATGCGTCTGCACGTGGCAGCCGGTCTCGCGGGCCAGCGCGCCGAGGCTGTCCAGGAGCGCGTCGGTGCAGGACGGCACGAAGCGCGGCGTCACCACCGGGCGCACCAAGGCGCGCTGGTTGCCGGGCATCGCCCGGATGAACTCGATCACCGCCCGGGTATCGGCCACCGCCCGCGCCGCCGAGCCGTCGCGGTAGTAGTCCGGGCACTGCTCCGTGTGGTCCATGCTGACCCGCCCGACCAGCGCCCGCTGGCCGCGCGCCAGGCAGATCTCGGCCAGGCGCTGCGTCGCCGGCACGTGGATGGTGGCGAAGTACAGCGCCGTCGTGGTGCCGTGCGCCAGCAGCGTGTCGACCAGCCGGCTGTAGACGCCGTCCGCGAAATCGAGGTCGGCGTAGCGGCTCTCCAGCGGGAAGGTGTGCTCCCGCAGCCACTCCTCGAGCGGCAGGTCGAGCGCGGTGCCGAGCTGCGGGAACTGCGGCGCGTGGACATGCAGGTCGACCAGTCCCGGCAGCAGGACCTGGTCCTGGGCCAGCTCTGTCAGCGTCCCGGCATTTCGCCATGCGTCGAGGCGCGCGTCGTCCGGCGCCACGTCGGGATCGACCGAGACGATGTCGCCCGCCTCGTCGACCGCCAGCAGCGCCCGCGGCAGCACCTCGACCGAAGCCGGCGCGTGGATCGCCCGGCCCCAGAAGGCGTGCGTCGTGGCACGCGTCAGGGCGACCCCGCCTTCGCGAACGCCTGGCGCAAGGCGGATGCCACCACCGCCGCGATCGTGGCGTGGTCCTGGGCGCGGGTGCGTCCGGCGCCCTCGTCGCACAACGCGAGCTCGCGGCCCTCGCCGCGTGGCAGCGCCGGCCCGTGCTGCTTGCATTCGGCGAACGAGCTGGAGGCGGTGGCGCCCGGGATGGCCGCGTAGCGTGACCCGGGGATCCTGGCGGCCAGCTTCGCCGCGACCAGGGCGCGCGGGATCGCGCTCCCCTGTCCCAGGTTGACGACGCGCACCGGGACGGCGACCGCGCGCAGGCTTTCGTCGGTCAGCGTGTCGGTGAGCTCGGGATCGATCACGACCGCCGCCCTCACCCGCCCGTCCACGTTCGAGCGCTGCAGTCGCCCGACATCGACCCGGCGCAGGTCGACATGCCGCTGCGCCAACCAGGCGCAGTCGCGCGCCGGGGCCGCGGCCCCGCAGGACGCCATGAACGCCGCGGCGTCGATGCGCGCACCGGCCAGCGCGAGCACGGCGTTGCCGCCCAGGAAGAAGCCGACCGCGCCGACCCGGCCCGCGTCCATCTGGCCGGCCAGCACCGGGTCGCGCTCGACCGCGGTGAGGATCGCCGAGAGGTCGGCGGGCCGCAGCCAGAGCTCGTCCAGGATGGACTGCGCCGCGCGGCCCTGCGGCGCCGGCGGCGGGTTCGCGACCACGGCGATGAAGCCGTCCGCCGTCAGGCTGGCCGCGAGCCAACTGGCGATGTTGGGCGCCGCCCGGAGGCCGCCATGCGCGATCAGCACCAGCGGGAAGCGGCCACGGGCGATCGGCGCGCCCTGGAACCCGCGCGTGCCGCGGAACACCGCGTTCTCGCCGATCTGCACGGCCCGGCCATTGGCGCCGGCCGGATACCACACGAACGTATGGAGAACAGACTTGCGTTCCGGGCTCACCACCTCGATCTCGCGCACGCCGACCGTCCTGGCCAGCGCCTCGCGTCCAGCCATCATGCACAGCAACGCCGCGGCCAAGATCGCGCCGGCTGCCACGCGGCGGCACACATCGTGGCGTGGGGCAACGTCGTGCGGGCGCATTCGCATCCACTCTGGCAGCAAGCCGCCGGGCGATCCAGCCCGGGGCGCTATCCCGCTCCACGGTGTTGGCCTACGTTGCGGCGTGTTGCCAGACGTTGGACGCTTCGTGTGATCGGTTCCGGTTCGTAGGTGAGCACGTTGGACGACCCTTACAAAATCCTCGGCCTGGCCCGCGACGCCAGCCAGGACGACGTCAGCCGCGCGTACCGCACGCTGGCCAAGAAGCACCATCCCGACCTCAACCCCGGCGACCCGGCGGCCGAGGAACGGTTCAAGCAGGTGGTCGGCGCCAACGAGCTGCTGTCCGACCCGGACAAGCGCGCCCGCTTCGACCGCGGCGAGATCGACGCCGGCGGCAACCCGCGCCGGCCGGAGCCGTCGTACCGCGACTACGCCGAGGGCGAGGCGGGCCGCCGCTACGGCCGCGCCGGGCAGCAGCGCGAGGAATGGACCCCCGAGGAGTTCGGCGACGTGTTCGGCTCGATGTTCGGCGAGCGCGGGTTCGGCGACCGGGGCTTCGGCGCCCGCGCCCAGCGGGACGCCGGGATGCCCGGCGCGGACGAGCGCTACGTCCTGGCGAGCGAGTTCCTCGACGCGGTGCAGGGCGCCACCCGCCGCCTGACGCTGCCCGACGGCCAGACGCTCGACGTCAAGATCCCGCCCGGCTCGCTCGACGGCCAGGTGCTGCGGCTGCGCGGCAAGGGGGCGGCGGGCTGGAACGGCGGTCCGCCGGGCGACGCGCTGATCGAGCTGCGGGTGGGCCCGCATCCGGTGTTCACCCGCGACGGCCAGGACATCAGGCTGAAGCTGCCGATCAGCCTCTCGGAAGCGGTGCTGGGCGGCGCGGTCGAGGTGCCGACGCCGGGCGGCACGGTGCGGATGCGGGTGCCGCCGCACTCCGACAGCGGCACCGAGCTGCGCCTGCGCGGCCGCGGCGTGCCGGCGCACGGCGAGCTGCCGGCGGGCGACCTGTACGCCACGCTGCACGTCGTCGTGGGCAAGCCGGACGCGGCGCTGGAGGCGTTCCTGCGCAACTGGGAACGCGAACACCCGAGCAACCCGCGGCAGGCGATGGAGGAGAGCCAATGATCGACATCGAGGTGCTGGTGACGCAGGTGCCGGGCCTGCAGCGCCGCGACGTGGAGCGCTGGATCGCCTACGAGTGGGTGCGGCCGGACCGGCCCGCCGGGCGCTACCAGTTCCGCGCCGTCGACGTGGCGCGCGTGCGCCTGATCCGCGAGCTGCGCGACGAGATGCAGGTCAACGAGGAGGCGCTGCCGGTGGTGCTGTCCCTGCTCGACCAGCTCTACGATCTGCGCCGGCGGGTGCGCGAGCTGGGTGTCGCGGTCGGGCGCACGGTGCCCGAGGAGTTGCGCCAGGAGCTCGCCCGCGACCTGGCGCCGCGGTGAGCGGGCTACCCGCCGGCGGCGCCCAGCCGGTGTTCCAGGTAGAGCCGGTTCATCAGGCGCAGTGCGCGGGCGGCGCCCGGAGCCTCGCCGCCGGCCTGGTCGGTGGCGATCGCCGCCATCAGCTTCATGTTGTGCAGCACCATCGCCGCCGTGTCCCGGGCGGCCGCCTGGCCTAGCAGCGGCGCCCGCAGCAGCAGCGTGCCGGCGATGCGCCGCAGCGCCCAGGCTTGCACCGTCCGCCGCATCCCGGACCATTCGGTGCGGGACTCCAGCAGCGTGCCCAGCGCCGTGGTCTCGGCGTGGATGCGCAGCATGAAGCCGACCAGGGTGTCGGCCAGCTCTCCCAGCGGCGCCGCCTCGGCGGCGCCGTCGACCGCGTCGTAGGCGGCCCCCGCGAGCTCCATGTAGCGCTGCATCAGCGCGTCGGCGAGGACCTCCTTGTTCGGGAAGAAGCGATACAGCGAGCCGACCCTGGTGT
>CAXTVL010000141.1:0-6858 GCA_964247515.1 uncultured Acetobacteraceae bacterium
GCCGGGACGCCGAGGCGGCGCGGCTGCTGCGGCAGTGGCGGGCGGCGTTCCCGGACCTGGCGCTGACCGACTCCGAGACCGCGGCGGTGGTCGAGGCGGCCGCGGGCAAGGAAGGTGTCGCGGAGGCGCGGCGCGAGCGCGTCCTGGTGCCGGCGGACGCGCGCCAGCCGCATCCCTGGTTCTGCTACGGCGAGCTCGTGCCGCGCGCCCTGCGCCACCTCACCGGCGTGCTCGACCGCCGCGCGGTGACGGTGAGCGAGATCGCCGACGCGACCGTCTCGGTGTCCGACGACGCCGTGGTGGTGCAGTCGGCCGACGGCGCGGTGCTGGCCGATCTGTGCGTGGGCGAGCTGCCCGAACTGGTGCGCCGGCGTCTGGCCGAACGGGGCGATGCCGTCGAACGCCTGGCGCTGGACGAGGCGGTGCTGGTGAGCGACAGCTTTCCCTCGCCCAATCTGTGCCACTTCCTGCTCGACCAGGCGACCCGGCTCGCGCTGTACCACGCCGCCGGCATCCCGGTCGCGGCGGCGACGGTGATCGGGCCGGAGCTGGTGGCGCCGTTCCAGCGCGAGATCGCGGAGAAGTTCGGCGCCGGCGCGTGGCTCGGCACAAGGCGGCACGCGCGCGTCGCGGTGCGGCGGCTGCATGTGAGCTCGACCTGCAAGGCGTTGCAGCACCCGGCGCACTGGGGCGCCGGGTGGGCGCTGGCGGCGGTGCGGGCGGCGTTCGGGGTCACGCCCACGGCCGGCACGCGGCGGCTGCTGGTGTCGCGCGCCGACGCGAACTATCGCCGGCTGGCCAACGAGGACGCCGTGGCGGCGACGCTGGCGCCGCACGGTTTCGAGCGCGTCGTGCCCGGCCGCATGGCGCTGGACGAGCAGGTCGCCGCGTTCGCGGCCGCCAGCCACGTCGTCGCGGTGCATGGGGCGGCGCTGGCGCATGTCGCGTTCTGCCCGCCGGGTGCCCGGCTGCTGGAGGTGTTCCCGGCCGATGACGGCACTTGGGCCTATGCCATGCTGGCGCCCTCGGTGGGTGTGCGCTACGCCAGCATGGTCGGCGCCGACGCCGGCGGCGGCGACGTCAGCATCGACCTCGGCGAGCTGCGCCGCTGGCTCGACGATGGTGGCCCGGCTTGACGCAAGCGGCATCTGCGGCAACTCTCGCGGCCAGGTGAGGTGCCGCGTGGAGCTGGGCCAGGATGAGGGTCGGGATCGTAGGGCTCGGCTTCCGCCTCGGGTATCTCGGCCATGTCTTCCACGCCATCGACCAAGGCTTCGAGATCGCCGGCTACGTCGACCCGGCGCCGGCCGGGCTGCCCGGCATGGTCGAGCAGGGCGTGTCGCCGGGCCGGTCCTACGCCACCGTCCAGGAGCTGATCGCGGCCGAGCGGCTCGACCTGCTGATGGTGGGCTCGCCCAACCACATGCACCTCGACCACATCCGCGCGGGCCTCGAGGCCGGGCTCAAGGTGTTCTCCGAGAAGCCGGTCGTGACCACGCTCGAGCAGAGCATGGAACTGGCGCGGCTGATGGCGCGGTTCGGGCACGAGCGGCTGATGGTGGGCCTGGTGCTGCGCTACTCGCCGATGTACCGCGAGCTGGTTGCCATCCAGGGCGCCGGCACGCTGGGCACCATCGTCTCGATCGAGGCGTCCGAGCATATCGAGCCGTATCACGGCGCGTTCTTCATGCGCGACTGGCGGCGCTACGAGCGCTACTCCGGCAGCTTCATGCTGGAGAAATGCTGCCATGACCTCGACTTGTACAACGGCGTGGTCGGCGCCCGGCCGGAGCGGGTGGCGAGCTTCGGCGGCCGCCGCAGCTTCATCCCGGCCAACGACCCGGCGCGCGAGGGCGTCAACGACCTCGAATTGTTCCACCGCAAGCCGAGCGGCTGGATGGGCAGCGACCGGGTGTTCGACAGCGACGCCGACATCATCGACTACCAGGTCGCCATCGTGGAATACGCCAACGGCGTCGGCATGAACTTCCACACCAACAGCAACGTCCCCGACCAGTTCCGCCGCTTCTGCGTGATGGGCACGCGCGGCATGGCGGAAGGCGATTTCATCCGTGGCCACCTCGCCGTGCACGAGGTGCTGACCGGGCGCCGGGTGGTCGACAAGAGCTACCCGACGCAGACCGCGCTGTCGCAGCATTACGGTGCCGACGAGGAGATGGCGGCCGACCTGCTGGCGCATTGCCGGCACGGCGCCGCGTTGCCGGTCTCCACCCTGAACGCGCTCGAAGCCGGCATATTGGCGCTCGCCATGGACGAGGCGCGGCTCACGCGCAGCGTGGTCGACCTGCGCCCGGTCTGGGACCGCTTCGACGCGGCGCTCGCGTCCGTGCCCGCGTGACTGTGACGGCGTGACCATGCAGCGCGGCGGCGTGATCTTCGCCTGGTTGCTGCTGTTGCCGGCGCTGTTGTACGTGACCGCGATCGTCGCCTACCCGCTGGTCGACACCGTGATCCTGTCGGCCACCGACGCGTCGCTCAAGCGGATCACCAACTACGTCGGCCTGCGCAACTACATCAAGATCTTCGACGCCAGCTTCGCCGCCGTGATCCTGCGCACCTTCGTCTGGACGTTCTTCTCGGTCAGCTTCAAGATGGTGATCGGCACGGCGGGCGCGCTGCTGCTCAATGCCGCGGTGCCGGGGCGCACGCTGTTCCGCCTGCTCACCATGCCGCCCTGGATCGTGCCGATGGCGATCGGCATCTTCATGTGGGGATGGATGTACAACGGCCAGTTCGGCATGATCTCGGGAGAGTTGCAGAACCTCGGCCTGGCGCGCGGCCCGGTGGCGTTCCTGGCCTATGGCTCGACCGCGTTCTGGGCCACCATCATGACCGACGTGTGGATCGGCGTGCCGCTGGTGACGCTCTACCTGCTCGCCGCCATGCAGGCGATCCCGCGCGACCTGTACGAGGCCGCCTGGACCGACGGCGCCGGGCGGCGCTACCGTTTCCGCCGCATCACCCTGCCGCTGCTGCTGCCCGCCCTCGTCACCATGTCGATCATCTCGCTGATCTCCACCTTCAACTCGTTCGACATCATCTGGATCCTGACCCGCGGCGGCCCGAGCGGCCAGACCACGACGATGATCATCGACACCTACAAGACGGCGATCGGCTCGTACAAGTACGGCGAGGGCGCCGCCCGCGCGGTGCTGATCTGCCTGTTCCTGTCGGTGTTCTGCGTCGGCTACCTGCGCCTCACCCGCCGCGTCGCGACCGCCGCGCCATGATCGACCGCTACCGCTGGTTCGAGGTCGTGGGCATCTATGCCGGCATCGCGGTGTTCCTGGCGTTCGTGCTGGCGCCGTTCGTCGAGGGCTTCCTGGTCTCGCTCAAGCCGCTCAGCCTGCTGTTCTCCTCGCCATACCGGTTCTGGCCGGCGGGCGGCTCGCTCGCCGCCTACCGGACGATGTGGACCAGCGTGCCGCAGTTCGGCCGCTACATCTTCAACTCGCTGTTCATCTCGGCGGTGAGCACCGTCGCCGTGCTGGCGCTGGTGGTGCCGGCCGCCTACGCCTTCGCGCGGTTCGAGTTCCGCGGCAGCGGCGCGCTGCTGGGCGCGTTCCTCGCGGTCAACATGTTCTCGGGCGCCGTGCTGCTGATCCCGCTGTTCCAGCTCATGCGCGGGCTGCACCTGCTCAACACCTACTTCGCGATGATCGTGCCCGGCGTGGCGTTCCTGATCCCGTCGGCGATCTGGCTGCTGCGCACCTACATGATGCGCATCCCGCGCGAGCTCGACGAGGCGGCGTACATGGACGGCGCCAGCCTCTTGTACACGCTGCGCCGGGTGATCCTGCCGATCGCCATGCCGGGCATCATGGTGGTGGCGATCACCACCTTCATCGGCGCCTACGCGCAGCAGTTCATCTACGCGCTGACGTTCAACTCCAAGACCGAGTACATGCCGCTGCCGGTCGGCCTGTTCGCCTATTTCGGGCGACAGGACGTGGTGTGGAACGAGCTGATGGCGGCCAGCTTCGTGGGCATCGCGCCGGCCATGATCGTCATCTTCCTCATGCAGCGCCATCTGGTCGCCGGCCTCACCGCCGGCGCCGTGAAGCAGTAACTCCGACCACAGGGAACCATCATGACCAGACTGGCACTCACATCTTCGGCCATCGGCCTGGCGCTGCTGGCGGGCCCGGCGCTGGCGGCCGACAAGCCGATCAGCTTCATCTATTGCGGCGACAAGATGAACCCGGTCCACGAGAAGTTCATCCGCGAGTGGGAAGGCAAGAACCCCGGCTACAGGATCGCGGTCGAGGTGGTCGGCTGGGAGCAGTGCCAGGACAAGGCGACGACGCTGGCCGCCGCCGGCACCCCGGTGGGGCTGGCCTATGTCGGCTCGCGCACGCTCAAGCAGTTCGCGGCCAACGACCTGATCGTGCCGGTGCCGATGACCGACGCGGAGAAGGCCGGCTACTACCCGCACATCGTCGACACCGTGACCTTCGGCGGCAAGCAGTGGGGGGTGCCGATCGCGTTCTCGACCAAGGCGCTGTACTGGAACAAGGGCCTGTTCAGGCAGGCCGGCCTCGACCCCGAGAAGCCGCCGAAGACCTGGGCGGAGGAACTCGCCGACGCGCGCGCGATCAAGGAGAAGACCGGCATCGCCGGCTACGGCCTGCCGGCCAAGACCTTCGACAACACCATGCACCAGTTCCTGCACTACGTGTACACCAACGACGGCACCGTCACCGACGCCGCCGGCCACGTCACGCTCGACAGTCCGCAGAACCTGCGCGCGCTCACCGCGTACAAGGAGCTGGTGCCGTATTCCGAGGTGGGGCCCACCGCGTACGAGCAGAACGAGGTTCGCGCCATCTTCCTCGACGGCAAGCTGGGGATGATCGAGGCCGGCACCGGCGCCATCAACCGGCTGCAAGGCACCAAGATCGACTGGGGTGTGACCAACCTTCCGACCGGCCCCGACGCTCGCGGGCCGGGCACGCTGCTGATCACCGACAGTCTCGCGGTGTTCGCCAACACCGGGGTCGAGGCGCAGGCGGCCGATTTCGCCAAGTTCCTCACCGCGCCGGCGCACCAGGAGGAATACGAGCTGACCGGCGACGACGGCCTGACGCCGCTGCGGCCCTCGCCCAACATCGACAAGCTGGTGGCCGAGAAGCCGTACTGGAAGCCGTTCATCGACGGCATCGCCTATGGCGGGCCGGAGCCGCTGTTCGCCGACTACAAGGGCTTCCAGAACGCCACCATCGGCATGGTGCAATCGGTCGTGACCGGCCAGGCGACGCCGGCGGCGGCGCTCAAGAAGGCGGCCGGCGACATCGAGCAGGACAAGTGATCCGTTGGGGCAGCTCACCCTAGAGCGCGTCCGCAAGTCGTTCGGCGCCACCGAGATCATCAAGGGCGTCCAGCTCGACGTGCGGGACGGCGAGTTCGTGGTGTTCGTGGGCCCGTCGGGCTGCGGCAAGTCGACGCTGCTCAGGATGATCGCCGGGCTGGAGAGCGTCTCGTCCGGCGACGTTCGCATCGACGGGCGGCGGGTGAACGACCTGCCGCCGGTCAAGCGCGGCATCGCCATGGTGTTCCAGTCCTACGCGCTCTACCCGCACATGACGGTGTTCGAGAACATCGCCTTCCCGCTGCGGGTCGAGCGGATGGCGGAGGCGCAGGTGCGGCAGAAGGTCGAGCGGGCGGCGCGCATCCTGCACCTCGAGGGCCGGCTCGGGCAGAAGCCGGGCCTGCTGTCGGGCTGCCAGCGCCAGCGCGTCGCCATCGGCCGCGCCATCGTGCGCGAGCCGGGCATCTTCCTGTTCGACGAGCCGCTGTCCAACCTCGACGCGTCGCTGCGCGCGGACATGCGGGTCGAGTTGGCGACGCTGCACCGCCGGCTGCGCGCCACGATGATCTACGTCACCCACGACCAGGTCGAGGCGCTGACCATGGCCGACCGCATCGTCGTGCTCGACGCCGGCGCCATCTCGCAGGTGGGCGCGCCGCTCGAACTCTACCACAAGCCCGCCAACGCGTTCGTGGCGCGCTTCATCGGCAACCCGCGGATGAACATGCTGCCGGTGGTCTGCCAGGACATCGGCGAGGCCGGGATCACGGTGGCTCACGGCGCGCAGTCGGCGAGCGTCCCGGTGCGGCCGCGCGCCGGACTCGCGGTCGGCGACGCGCTCACGCTGGGCGTGCGGCCAGAGCACGTCCGGGTCGATGGCGGGGATTTCTCGCTGTCGGTGCTGCCCACGGTGGTCGAGCGGCTGGGAGCCCAGACTGTCGCCTACGTGTCGCGCGACGACGGCGGCGAGCCGTTCTGCGCGGTGCTGCCCGGCGACGCGCCGGTCGCCACCGACGCGCCGCTCGCGGCCGGCATCCGGGCCGAGGACTGCCATCTGTTCGACGCCGCCGGCCAGGCGTTCGAGCGCCGCGTCGAACTCGCCAGCGTCGATTTGCGGCGGCTCGCCTCCGTTGCCGCGTGAGGCGGTTCCCGCGACCTTGCCCTCACCCTCGTCATGCGCGGGCTTGATCCGCGCACCCACGCAGCGCCGTTCCTCGGGCTTACCCACATGGCGCACAATGCGCGCCAACATTGGTGCGGCCTGGGCCGCGTGGATGACCGGGTCAAGCCCATTGCTGTCCGGTTCAATTTTAAAGTCAAATCAAGAGGTGACGTCATGGCCGGGCTTGACCCACGGCTGTCCGGTTCCCGTGACTTGCCCCCCACCTCGTCATGCGCGGACTTGATCCGCGCATCCACGCGGCGCCACCACTCAGAATTGCCGACATCGCGCACAATGCTCGCAGCCATGGGTGCGGCGTGTGCCGCGTGGATGGCCGGGTCACGCCCGGCCATGACGTAATATATTG